>NZ_LYUY01000061.1:0-8129 GCF_001675785.1 Wolbachia endosymbiont of Nomada ferruginata | reverse complement strand
GAAAAAAAAGGCAAAAGAAGCCCTGGTCATTGTCTATTTTCTGTATTGGCGTTTTTTTAAGTCTTAAACGCTGCAATTTAGCTGCTTTTAAATGCAACTAATCTTAGCTATAAATGTTTAAGAAATTTACTAAGCAGAAAAAAAGGCAAAAGAAATCCCGTGTTAGCTAGTTGTCACTCTCTAATCCTGCAAATCGGCGTACTATACTGTCTTAAACGACTTATAAGCGCGTTTCAGCTTATATAGGTAAAAACCCAGAAATGTTGTGAAGACATAAGGTGCACATAGTGCAAAAAATTAAAAATAAGACGCCAACTACGTTGTTTTCTTGCTGTTTAATCTGCACAGATGAAGATAACTGAATACCTTCAGTTTCATGATAAGGGGGCTGGCGAGGTTTGTCAAGTAATCTTTTGCATTTAACCCGTTTCTATGGGTAAAACAATCTGCATACTACTTAGCTAACATGAGTTTTGTTTTGACTTTTTGTGTTAATTTTGCAGAATATTAAGATTATCATTTAAATAAAATACATGACGAAAGAGGATTGGGAAGCGGTAATTGGGCTTGAGGTGCACGCTCAAATTTCTTCTAATACGAAGCTATTTTCTAGCTCATCAACGGAGTTTGGTGCTGAGCATAACACTCAAGTTTCTCTAGTTGATGCAGCAATGCCAGGTACGCTGCCGATACTAAATTATTACTGCATAGAGCAAGCAATACGCACCGGTCTTGCACTTTCTGCAGAAATTAATAAGTGTTCTTACTTTGATCGGAAAAATTATTTTTATCCTGATTTACCGCAAGGTTACCAGATAACCCAGTTTTTTGAGCCAATAGTTAAAAACGGTAGAGTATTTATCAACGATAATGAAAAAGAAATAAGAATTGCGAGAATTCATTTAGAGCAAGATGCAGGAAAGAGCGTTCATGAGGAAAGCAAAACTTATGTAGATTTAAATCGTGCAGGGGTTGCTTTAATGGAAATTGTTTCAGAACCAGATCTCCGTTCATCTGCGGAAGCTGCAGAATGCATGAAAAAATTGAGGCAGATTTTGCGTTACATTGGTTCATGTGATGGTGATATGGAAAAGGGATCACTTCGTTGTGATGCAAATGTTTCTGTCCGCCTAAAAGGCAGTAGTACATTTGGCACTCGTTGTGAGATAAAAAATCTGAACTCGATACGTCATATTGTGCAAGCTATAGACTATGAAATACAAAGACAAATTGAAATTTTAGAAAGTGGAGAAGAAATAAGTCAAGATACCTTATTGTTTGACGTTGCTTCGGGAAAAACAAAAGTGATGCGAAACAAAGAGGATGCAAGCGACTACAGGTATTTCCCTGAGCCTGACTTGTTACCAGTTGAGGTAAGCCAGGAGAAGATTGATTTAATTCAATCATCTTTGCCTGAGTTACCGGATCAAAAAAAGCTGCGATACATTGAGGAATTGGGTATCAACGAATACGATGCAAACGTCATTACCTCCGATAAAGCAATTGCTGATTATTTTGAGGAATTGATAAAAAAACATGATTCAAAACTCGCCGTTACCTGGTTAACTGTAGAGCTTTTCGGTCGTTTAAATAAAGCAAATATTGATATTGTGAGCTCCCCAATCAAAGCAAATGCTTTGTCAGAACTCTTAGATTTTATCGTTGATGGAACAATCTCTGCTAAACTTGGCAAACAAGTATTCGATAGTATGTTTGAAACTGGCAAACCTGCATCTTTAATTATAGAAGAGCAGGACCTAAAACAGATCACAGATAAAGGTCAAATATCAGAAGTTATCGACACAATCATCAATAGCAACCAAGATAAAGTTCAAGAATACAAAAGCGGTAAAACAAAATTATATGGTTTCTTTGTTGGTGAAGTCATGAAATTCACCAAGGGAAAAGCCAGCCCTGATGTTGTGAATTCAATTTTGAGTGAGAGATTAAGTAATTAGTCACATTTTTTTATTTACATAACAGCACATCTCGTAGATATTCCAAGGTCTTTGTTACGATATCTGTATATCATGACATATAACTTTTTTACCATTTGTTGGTACTATTTTTAAAATTATGTGAGGTTGAGGATGCCTGAAACTTATCCTGCTTGGGGAAGAAAGCGGTCTCTTCATGGTGATATCTACCAACTAAAGTGGGTAATGCTGCTTCTCAAACGTGCAGTAGATGTTGGATATTCTTTCCGTTTAGCTACAGAAATGGAATCAGCTACGGGTTTTGATGATATTGTTTTTCAGGATAGGAAAAATGAAAAAATAGTACATAGGTTTATACAAAACAAACACAAGCAAAATGAATGCGAAAAAATCGGTGTAGGTAAATTGCTTTCAAAAAATAAAAGTGGTGAATTTAGCGTTCCAAAATATTTTGTTTCCTATCTAAAGATTAAAATTAATCCAGATTTTGCAGATGGTGACCTAAAGGACTTTACTATCTGTACTAATATCGGTTTCGATCTAGCTCAAAGTACAACACAAAATACAATAAAAAAGTTGAAAGCAAAAACTTCGGGACCAAACAAGGGAATAGAAATTGCAGTTGAAGTAATAAGCACTAGTGATATTTTTTTTAAATACGGCGGTACGAGATACAAGTTCTCTTGTACTCACGATAACATGATTTCAATAGTGCAACCGGCATTTAAGAGTGCTGTAAAAGAAGCAATAGAAGAATTGGAAAAGGAGATAAAAGAACTTCAAGGCAAATCAGATCAAAACTCAAAAAGAAAATTGGAAAGAAATCAGGTATGGCAATGTGAGTTTGAGCGAATGACAAATGAAGGCAAGTTAGAAGAGAATATAAGGGAATTTTTTGATAAATTAGTATTTGCAGTAAATCAACCTAACGAGATAAAACTAGCGGAAATCATTGAGAATGAGTTAGGCAAAGAATTTAATAATATCGATAAAAAGAACGTTTATGGTCGCTTTCTGGTAGAAGTTCTGGATTGGATGAAAGCAAGAGAGGGAAAGTTTCTATCACATGAAGAAATAAATGAGTTTTTTGAAAAAATAAGAGAGGAAATTTTAGGAGCGGTATGGTTTGATGTAAGAGGTCCAGTCAGACTATTTACAGGAAGAGATGAGGAATTGGGAATGCTACATGATTCGCTACAACGCAATCCCAAAGGTGCTGTAATTTCATACATAACGTCTATTAGTGGTCCTGGGGGGATGGGAAAAAGCCAGTTGGCTAGAAAATATGCTTGTAAATATAGAAGATATTATGACGGCAATGTTATATGGATAGACGCTGAAAACTTTGAAACTATGAAAGATTCTTTCTTGAGATTAGCTAGAGATAATAGACTAGGTATTTCTCCCAAAGATAAGTACAGAAACGACAAAACGATAGAAACTATTGTTAGAGAAGTATTTGCTTTCTTTGCAAGAAGGAGGAGCCTGTTCATTTTCGATAACGTTCAAGAGTACAAAAAGATAAGTAAATTTTTGCCATTTTCTTTATCTCCTGATCTTAACAAGCCTCATATTTTGATTACCTCGCATGATCAGGAACTGGAAAAGGGAATAGACGTTATAAAGCTAGGAGAATTGGAACAAAGAGACGCTATAGAGTTTGTTAAAAAAGGATTTAATATACTAAAAAAAGATAAATCGCAAGATCGGGAGATAGAAAATTTGGTAAGAAGGTTGCAATGCTTTCCTTTAGCTATACAACAAGCAATATCATATATCGAAGATCAGAGAATAATAGAGAAGTTTAAAATTAGTGATTACCTAAAAGAGTATGAAAAGAAAGCTAAGAAGTTGCTTAAGTCTAAAATATTTCAAGGAATTGATAATAACTATACTAAAACAACTTTTACAGCTTGGGAAGTTACGATGGATAAAGTAAGAAGTGATGAACAATATGGACCATTAGCTTCAGAGATTTTAGATATTTTGGCTTATTTTGCACCTGATAAAATCGCTAGAGAAATATTCTTAAATTCGGTAAGTGATTATAAGAAAAAGCAGTTAAAGCTAGCCATCCGTTTGCTTGTGAGATATTCCATGGTGGGCGGTGAACAAAACCAAAGTGTATTAAATGTCCATAGGTTAGTGCAGAAAGTAACTGAATTAAAATTACAAGAGAAAGGCAGAGAAGAAGAAGTTCTGAGGAAAGTTCTGGAATTGGTAAAAAGTGGCAATATAGCAATTAGTCATATTGTGTCTATTTGGGAATATGCAAGTAAATACGGTAAGTTGATTGATGATTTTTATTTTCGTCCTATTTATAGTGAACAAAAATATACGCCATTACATTTACTTGCTGAGAGTGGTGACTATGAAGCAGTGGAGATCTTATTAACACATATAGAAGAAAGACACACAGGTAGACTGAGCAAGGTTGTTAATGCTAAAGACGAAGATGGCTATACCCCCTTACACCTTGCTATTTACAGCGGAAAATTAGATGCGGTTAAATATCTTATTAGTAAAGGTGCTGATATTAACGCTAAAGATAAATACGGTAATACTCCATTACACATGGCTGCTGGAGGTGAAAAGTTGGATATAGTGGAACATCTTACTAGAAATGGTGCTGATGTTAATGCTGAAGACAAGTATGATGAAACTCCACTATGCGTTGCTATTCGGAGTGGAAAACTAGAAATAGTGAAATATTTCTTTAATAAAGGTGCCGACATCGATAAATACGACGGTACTATATTACATTTAGCTGTTTGTAATGAAAAACCGGATATAGTAGAATATCTTATAAGCAAAGGAGTTGATGTTAATGCTAAATACCATAAAATGCCATTACATCTAGCTGCTTCACGTGGGCTAGGTAGGGCAATATTTTTTATTCAAAAAGGTAGTAATATTAATACCAAGAGTAAAAATGGTAATACTTCACTACACCTTGCTGCTATTGTGGGAAGAGTTGATATAGCAAAAATATTACTAAAACACAACGCAGACGTTAACACCAAAAATAATGAAGAAAAGACAGCATTACATTATGCTGCTAAATATAATCACCAAGAGCTTGTGGAATTGCTTTTAGCTCATGGTGCATCCATCCTATGACTTGGGCTTTAATAGCTGCAGTACTATAGCTGTTATACGCCAAAAGTAAGTATTAGATATAACAAATAGAAGAAATTAGATAGAATGATTAAAGGGACAAGGATATAAAGGTTTAACTTAAAATAACCTGATAAAATTTGAATCACACTTCCAAGTGCTGGCACCCATGAAAGTAATAAAGTTGCAAAAATTAGCAAATTTTTTGTAACTTTTGGCGTTGTATATTCGTTTTCTAATTTGTGGTATGATTTTCGTATAGAGATTGTTATTCTACCTAAGTACCAATTAACTATTCCACCAAGGCTTGATCCTAGTACTCCAAAAAATAACATAAGTAGTGGAGTGTAATACGACCTGAAATAAAGCATAGTATTGAACACAAAACCTTGATGTATGGGTAAGACTAATGATGATACTAGACTATCTGTGAATAACAGAAAGTAATTTTCCATATGAGTTTACCAAGTTGTTGTACCATCTTCATTGTCAGAAATTGTAATCCCCATTTGTTTCAACTGATCCCTTATTTTGTCTGCAGTATTATAATCTTTATTTTGTTTTGCTGCTCTTCTTAAATCTATCAATCTTTCTATTTCTTGATGACTCACACCAGCAGTAAACCGCTCTTGATAACTTGACTCAAGAAGACCAATAAATCTGGCGCTCTTAACAAAACTCTCAGTTAATTTAAGCTTTTCACTTTCATTACTCATCTTGTTAATTTTTGCAGCCATTTCATGTAATATAGCTAGAGCTTCAGGAATGTTTAAGTCGTTTTTTAAAGCGTCTATAAAATCTTTAGAAATCTCTGCGTTACTTTCATCAATATTCGTTATATCTAAACCACGTAATAACCGATAAAATTTATTTAAGGTTTCCTGTGCGTCAGAAATAACGTTTTCTGTCCAATCAAGTGGTTTTCTGTAGTGAGTTTTGAGCAGTGCATAGCGTATTACTTCACCCTTTATTCCACTATCTAGCAAATCCCTTACTTTGACTATATTAAATAAGGACTTGCTCATTTTCTCTTCATTTACTGTAAGAAAACCGTTATGTATCCAGTATTTTGCAAACATTGATCCAGCAAATGCAGACTTACTCTGTGCAATTTCATTTTCATGGTGAGGAAATTGTAAATCTATACCGCCACCATGAATATCAAAATCTTTGCCAAGATAAGCATATGACATCGCTGAACACTCTATATGCCATCCTGGTCTTCCTTCTCCCCATGGGCTATCCCAATAACTTGAAAGTTTGTAGTCAATATCACTTGCAGGCTTCCACAGCACAAAATCTCCCGGGTGCTTTTTATTTTCATTAACTTCAACTCTGCTACCTGGAACCAATTCATCAGTTTTTTTTCCTGATAAAGCACCATACTCATAGTAAGATTCTATATTAAAATACACGTGTTTGTCAGATTCGTAAGCGTGGCCTGATTGCAGTAAATGTTCAATTAATTCTATAATATAATCTACGTTTTCCGTTGCTTTTGGCTCGTGTGTTGGCTCTGCACAATTTATGCTTCTCATATCTTCATGAAAAGCCTTGGTGTAATATGTGCTGATACTTTCTATGTTGCTATTTTTTTCACTTGCTGCATTAATTATCTTATCATCAATGTCGGTTATGTTACGCACATAGGTAACTTTGCCATAACAAAACTTAAGTAGCTGAAATAACACATCATACACAACAACAGACCGTGCATTGCCTATATGTGCTGTGTCATATACTGTTGGTCCGCAAACATACATTTTCACATGATCTTTATCGATTGGTGTAAAAAGTTCCTTTTTTTTTGTTAAGGTATTGTAAAGCCTAACCATATACGAAGCTTTTGAGAAAAGAAAATGCCCCAATGATAAGTTGTGGCCCTTTGACTACTACAACAAGAGTAAGCAATAGCCCACACAATGATATTAAAACTCCCAATATGGACAGAAACCCATCTTTACTCATAATACCAAGCGAAATAAGAGTCGTACCAATTGCAGGAATGAAGTTAGTAAGAGGTAGTGGAAGAGCTATTGATAACGCACAAAGCAGCATTATAAAAGCTAAAATTTTTTCACCGGGCCCATAGAAAATAAAAGACATTCTTGGTCTCATGAACTTTTCTATTTTTTTTAATGCTGGAGAAGTTTTTTCCACCACAAGAGCTAGTGTTGAACGCTGAAAAGATTTTCTTTCTAGCCAACTAGGCATCCAAGGAGAATCAAATCCAAATAAAAGCTGCAATGAGAATAAGATTAAAGGTATAGAAAGAATAGTTGTATAACCAGGTGGAACCGGTATAGGCACCGATAGCGGCAAGGAGAAGATGATTATTAAAATACCAAAACCACGCTCATGCAAAGCTGTTTTAATGTCAAACAAAGTTACTTTATCGCTATCATTGTTATTGGTATCTGCAACTTCTTTTAGAATATCAGAAGCTAATTTATCACTTTTAGTCAACTTATCATTTTTTGACACGAAAAACCTTTGATAAAAATAATTCTTAACACAATTATTGTTTTATTTCAATATGCATTATTCATTTTGCGCTAGTAATTCGTTCTTTTGTTAAAGTGTTGTAAAGCTTTTAAGAAGAGAAAGTGCTCCGGTTATAAGTTGTGGTCCTTTGACTATTACAACAAGGGTAAGCAACAACGCACACAATGACACTAAAACTCCCAATATGGATAGAAACCCGTCTTTACTCATAATACCAAGTGAAATAAGAGTTGTGCCAATTGCAGGAAGGAAGTGAGTAAAAGGTAATGGAAGAGCTATTATTATTGCACAAAGCAACATCATAAAAGCCAGAATCTTCTCACCAGGCCCATAGAAAATGAAAGACAGTCTTGGCTTCATGAATTTTTCTATTTTTTCTAATACAGAGGAAGTTTTCTCTACCACAAGAGCTAGTGTTGAACGCTGAAAAGATTTTCTTTCTAGCCAACTGGGCATCCAAGGAGAATCAAATCCAAATAGAAGCTGCAGTGAGAATAAGATTAAAGGTATAGAAAGAATAGTTGTATAACCAGGTGGAACCGGTATAGGCACCGATAGCGGCAAGGAGAA
>NZ_LYUY01000060.1:0-8137 GCF_001675785.1 Wolbachia endosymbiont of Nomada ferruginata | reverse complement strand
CTTTTGCCTTTTTTTCTGCTTAGTAAATTTCTTAAACATTTAAACTAAGGTGAGTTGCATTTAAAAGCAGCTAAATTGCAGTGTTTAAGACTTAAAAAACGCCAATACTGAAAATAGACAATGACCAGGGTTTCTTTTGCCTTTTTTTCGCTTGGTAAATTTCTTAACGTTTATGGCTAAACGACAATCGTCATCCCGCTACGTGTTAGTGGGATCTCTTGTTAGCAGCTGAGATACCGCGAATGAATCGCGGTATGACGTAGGACTGCTGTCATTCCAGCGCGTGACGCTGGAATCCAGTTCTTATTACCTGGTGTAAAGTTAAGTTTCCTAGATCCCAGTGTCTAGGCACTGGGATGACAAGAAAGAGGCTACTTGGATAACAGAAGAAGGAGGCTACTTGGACAACACCCTGACAACCATCATCCCGCTACGTGTTAGCGGGATCTGGAAATACCGCGGCGGTATGACGTAGGACTGCTGTCATTCCAGTCTGGAATCCAAAAAAGGATGATGTCATCCCAGTGCTTGACACTTGGATCCAGCTTCTGTGCAACCTCATCAAAAACATTCATTTAGTATAAACTTTCCATGCTAGTTTGCTTGCTTACAAGCAAACTTTCCTGGATCCCAGTGTCAAGCACTGGGATGACACCCTTTTGGATAGAAACCAGTGTCAGGTACTCGGATGACACCATTTACAACCACTCTCCTACCCTTTCTAGCTGTTTATAGCTGTTAAATCTCAGGAATTTATCGAAATATGGAGAGGCAATAAAGGGAATAGCATCTCTTAAATAATTAGATAAAAAATCTGGCAGATCATTCTGAAATTCTTGCATTTTTTGTCTATAATTTTGTATAGAAATAACTTTTATTTTATCATAATCAAGTTTCCAATAAGCAAGTTCTGAGACTTCCCTTCCGGTCACATACTCTACCGCTAAAGCTTGCAAAATTAATTGCGGAAAAAACCCCGACATCACTTCTTCATTGGAAGGTGGTGAACCAAGCTTATAGTCTATAATTGCTACTTGCCCACTTGGTAGATACTCAACTCTATCACATCTTGCTGTCAGTAAGATTTCTTGAGGGATAAGATCTCTATTTGTCATCCAAGCAGTTTCATACTGATCACAAGAACCAGCGTCACGCGCTGGAATATGAAATATCGGACAGGAAAAGCTCTTTTCCAACTCAACATAGTTGCTTCGAGTTTCATCAAGTTCGACAAAAGATTGAATTACCCTCTGTAGTCTTACCCACCACATATTTGAAAAATTAAACTGACTAGTCGAGAATGCTTCTCGTGCAATGCTCATTGGCGATTTTTTGTTGCGTAAATATCTTGCAAGAATGTTGTGTACCATAGTGCCAAATTCCAATATCGATGGCTTAAAATTCAAGTCTCTTAATTGTTTAAGACCCAGTATATATTCAACGTAAAATGAATAAGGATTACGAATTAGCTTTTCTATTGCACTGCAAGACATCACCTGCATTTTTTCTTTTCTAACTTCGGTTTGAGGTTTTGGCATAGGCTGAGTACATGGAACAATACATTCAGGCGTATTTAATATCCTTAGCCAATCACGATACGGCTGCTTCCCCTCCTTGAGCAGAATTTCCAAACGCTGCAATAGAATTGGCTTTCTATGGCTTAGCGATCTTGTAATATAAACCTTACTTGCACAAAACAAATTGTGTAAAGTATAAAAAAAATACCCCTGCTCTTCTTGCGCAGAAGGAAGATTAAATTTTTCTCTCGTAAGTGCATTCAAAAGCGGACTTTGAAAGCTTGGCGCTTCATTAAATCCAGCAAGTATTACAACTTTGTTGTGATATAAGCTGAATTTATTCAAGTCACTTGCTACAAAGAAAAACTCTTTCTCTAAAAATAAGGTCAGAATTTGGCTATATAACTCTAAGGAGCATTTAATTCCTACACCCTCACATGCATTTGAGAAATTACAGGTAAAATTACCTATTTCACTATTTAGCTCTGAAAAATTTATACCAGATAATATATTAATACACTGCAAATGAGTTGCTACCACATCGAAAATAGAGCAATTTATAGAACGAAGTAAAGGATTAAATATAACCTCTAACTTACTGATAATAAGTAATATATCTTCTTTGTATTTTAGCTTTTTATGGGCATTGATAGCATTTATAATATCGCTCAGGCCATTTGTACTAAAGTTGCGTAATATCTCTATTTCAAATTCAGATAAAATCCGAGTGTACTCTTCTTGAGTGTAACCAAAAGTCACTAGCCTATGTTTAAGGAGCGAAAGTAATGACACACTGCTCCAATTTGAGGTCAAAACTTCGATACTATAAAGCAGAAGCGTTATATAAGGGTAATTTTCCGGTATGGCACTGTGTTGCCTTGATAAACATGCTATACGAGCTGCAAGTAATTTATCAAAGACGACCAAAGAAATGTTTTCATAACCTTCATTTTCTATAATTAATGATGTCACTTGTGCTTCTTCCTCTCTGGAATCACAAGTGATGACTTCAATATTGCCAACATGTCCACTACTAACTTTGCTTAGATCGGCAGTTGTATCAAAGATGCAATCAAGATATTCCGCAGAACCTCCTGTCATCCCAGCCCTTTCTTCTGTCATCCAAGTAGCTGACACTGGGATCCAGTTTTCATTATACAGCCACCTGGTGCGCTCATTTAAAGTTAAGTTTTCTGGATCCCAGTGTCGGGGCACTGGGATGACACCAGAACACGCTTCTGGCAGAAAACTAACATCCCTTCTATCCACTTTTAAATAATCGAGCAGATCTCTCAGGCAATATTGATAGTGTTTTTTATCAAGCGATTTCCAGTCTTTCTCTTTAATTTTCAAATTCAGGTTAGGCAAAATTATTTTTCCAAATGGCAGATCATATATAGCCCTAATTAACGACTTATCCTTTCCAATTCCAACAAAGATTATATGTTGGTCTTTTTGTAAAGAGGTTATCATATTGTTTATGTAATCACTCTTATGTTTTAATATATCTACTACTTCTAAATCTTTTAAAGTTTTACTCCAAGTCTCAGTGAGTAAGCTTATGAAATTCTCTATTTTTTTTGAATGTTCATCAAATTGATAACAATCCGTTGTTTGGGTAGATTGAATTTTATCAAGCAGTGATGGCAGACTATAAGCTAAATCAATTGGAAAATTATCATTATTTTTTCTATTCCACTCCAATATGAATTGAATGAGTAGCAGCGTCCTCTTTGTTGGATTGATAACTTTAACTCTATCAAGATTTAATATTAAATCCTCCTCATCGATGTTCTCTAGCGAAACTATCTCTGGCAAAATTATGCATTTTTTAGCGTTATAATTCTTGAATGCACTCAGCAGCGCTATCACATCCCTCTTGCAAGGAAGTATGATCTTTACTTCAGGAATTTTTTCTCTTTCATATTCAGAAAATATGTGCTGAACCAGCACATCGAAAAGGGATTCATCCACATTAACGGTAAAAACTCTTCCCACTAACAGTAACAATTAATACAATACTTTTATTGTATAGAAATTATTCAAAATATAAACGTGCTTGTATGCTATTATATATTAAAATTTTTTATAACATTACATGGCAAACATTAGAATAGAAGTTTTAAATAAATGCGAGCAAATTGGCCGCAGATGGTTAGTCAACGTTTACTCGATTTATATACACAAAGAATTACCACCAAAATTATATGAAGAAATTTGTGGGCTATTTTATAATAAAGTCATACAAGACTGCCGTTATTATTCCTACAATGAAAACCTTGAAGAAGTTCAGTATGATTTCATAGAACCACAAGCAAAGTGGGGCTTGGAGATAAGCTTTTTACCTGGCATGACTGACAATGTGGGCAACACAGCAAAACAAATTATTACAGAATATTTAATAAGCAAAGGCTATATCGATCCATCTGTCATGCAAATTTCCCCCTCTGTCATTCCAGCGCGCGACGCTGGAATCTATAGATCCCAGTGTCTGGGCACTGGGATGACGGACGAAAGGGCTGGAATGACACCAATTGAGATTAAGGCAAGAAGTTCAAAATTGATTTTGGGTAAAGGAAGCATGCCAACTGAAGATGACATAAAACAAGAATTTAATCCTATCACTCAGTATTGCACACTTATCTGTAAGAACTATAGCTGGAAATATTATGGTAAATACAAAGCAAACTCTTCAGCGCTCTCTTACTTGTCATCCCAGTGCCCAGACACTGGGATCCAGAAAAAAGATGTAGATTCCAGTATCAGCTACTCAAATGACACCATTAATGGCAAAGCCAAATCTGTTAACTTAAATGTGAGTGACCAAGAACTTGAGAAAATCAGCAGAGATGGAATCGATGGTAATGGCACTTTAGGGCTCTCGCTGGCAGCAATGAAAGCTATAAAGGATTACTTTAAAAAACTCAGTAGAAATCCATATGATATTGAACTTGAGTCTCTGGCACAGACTTGGTCTGAACATTGTAAACACAATATTTTTTGCTCCCCTATTGATGAAATAAAAGATGGCCTATACGCACATTATATAAAGCGTGCAACGCGTGAGATAAATTCTGACATATGTGTGTCAGTTTTCTCCGACAATGCCGGAGGAATAATTTTTGATGATGATTACTTGATTGTAGATAAAGTTGAAACCCACAATAGCCCTTCGGCACTTGATCCGTTTGGTGGAGCAATGACCGGAGTGCTTGGAGTTAATCGTGATATAGTGGGTTTCGGGAAAGGCGCGGAGCCTATAATGAATACCTATTATTTCTGCTTTGCCAAAGAAGCAAAAGGCAAATTTTATAGGGACAAGGAGCGTACCGATGAGATTTTACCGCCAAAATATATAATGAAAGAAGTGATTCATGGCGTTAATGTTGCTGGTAATTGCTCTGGTATTCCAACACAACTTGGATCGGTATATTTTGACGATAGATTTTGTGGAAAGCCGTTAGTCTTTGTTGGCAGTGTCGGAATTATTCCGCGCAGTATAAATAATGTACCTTCACACATCAAAGGGCCTAAAAACGGCGATAAAATCGTAATTATTGGCGGAAGAGTTGGAAGAGATGGAATTCACGGTGCAACGTTTTCTTCAGAGGCTTTGTCGGGAAACAGCCCTTCAACGATTGTGCAAATTGGTGACCCTATAACACAAAAAAAATTATCCAATGCCGCCTTGGAAGCAAGAGACCTCGATCTTTATAATGCAATAACAGATAATGGAGCAGGCGGTCTATCATCGTCCATCGGTGAAATGGGAAAAGATGGATTTGAAGTTGATTTGAGCAAAGTTCTCCTTAAAAACGATGGTATGGCTCCATGGGAAATATGGATATCAGAATCACAAGAGAGAATGACCTTAGCAGTGCCAGAAGAAAATCTCCCTATGTTTAAACAAATCATGAAAAAACATGATGTGGAGGTTTGTGTAATTGGAGAGTTTAACGAAAGTGGTAAAGCTGTTGTTAAATGTCCTGAAGGGAAAGTAATAATGGACATCGAAACTGAATTTCTGCATGATGGTAATCCCAAAGTGCATTTACAGACAAAGCCGTGGACTGGAGAATCTAATCGATCTGCTGTCATTCCGGAACCCTCTCCTGTCATCCCAGTGCTTGACACTGGGATCCAGCAGGCTTTGCCTGCAAACGTCTTATGCCAAAACCCATACGATGGTGGAGCTGAGCGTGAAATGGATTCCAGTGTCAGCTACTTGCATGACACCTTTGAACTAAAAGAAATGCTAAGCAGACCAAACATACGCAGCAAAGAGTTCATAGTGGTGCAATATGACCATGAGGTTCAAGGGTCGTCAGTGCTGAAACCATTGCAGGGCAAGGGAAGAGTGTGCAGTGAAGCTATTGTTTCAAGGCCAATCCTTTCTTCAAATAAAGGTGTTGTAAAATCGCAAGGGTTTGGCTCGAGTTATGGGGAAATTGACACTTACCATATGGCAGCATGTGCGATTGACACTGCCATACGCAATTACGTAGCTGCAGGAGGAAATATAAATCATCTAGCGTTGCTCGACAATTTTTGTTGGTGTGATGCTTATAATCCAGAAAGGTTGTGGCAACTAAAGAGAGCCGCAGAGGCTTGTTACGACTTTGCAACTGCATTTAAAACACCATTCATATCCGGAAAAGATAGTATGTTTAACGACTTTAAGGGATATGACGAAAATGGCGAGAAAGTGATGATATCTGCACCACCTTCACTACTCATTTCAGCAATTGGAGTTATAGAGAATATTGAAAATGCAGTATCGCTTGATGTGAAAATGCCGGGGGACTTAATATACGTGCTTGGAGAAACACTTGATGAACTTGGTAGATCTGAATATCAATTATACAGTGGAATAGATAATAACAATGTACCAAAAGTTGATGCAAAGAGCGCTAGGAAGTTGTATGAGCGTTACAACCAGGCAATAAAAGATGGCATAATTGCCTCTGCAATTGCACCAAACTTAGGCGGATTAGTTGTTGCTCTGGCAAAATCGCTAATTGCAGGAGACCTTGGTGCTGAAATCGATCTTTCACTAGTGCCAATAGGAAAAATACAAAATACAGACATAATAAACAAGATAATAATGTTTTCTGAATCGCAAAGTAGAATTTTGGTTACTATTGCACCACAAAATCAGAAGAGGTTTGAAGAATTGTTTGAAGGTGCAGTTTATTCATGTATTGGCAAAGTAACAGAGAAAAAGGTGCTAAACATAAAGGATGTTTTAAAAGTAAATCTAAAAGATTTGGGAAATAGTTATTATATAGCTAAAGTGACTTAGGTTTACAGACGATTTGATAAACGACAAACTCGTCATCCCGCTGCTTGTTAGCGGCTAAGAGATACCGCGAATGAATCCACAACTGTACGAACGTTGTAGTTTGGGAGCAATTCCCACCAGTGGGCCAGTGCCCAGACACTGGTTCTATGCAACTTAATTAAAAACGTTTGTTTTAGCATAAGACAACTACCTTTAGCTCATCAACTCAGTTATAAGCAAAATTTCTGGATTCCAGACTGGAATGACATCATCTGTTGTGCAATTTACCTTCGAAAATGAATGTTCGTACAGCTATGGAATGAATCGCGGTATGACGTAGGGAAACCTGACTTGCACTAGCTATAGCATGTCAGTTTAAAATATTTTTTTTGATTATGCTAAATAACTCTTTTACTATATGTAATGTTTATTTAGAATGAATGTATGTTATTAATTTTGGGTAGGTAATTATGTCTATTTTATCGATACTCCTGTTTATCAGTCTTTCTTTACTCAACACTTCAAATAAATTGATGATATGTGCTGCCTTATTTGTGGGAGCTGCTTTAGTTGTAAATTCAATAGTTGAATTTTATGGCAAAAGTAAAGCTACGTACAGTTTAATAGTGTGTACAGTGCTATGTTGTGTTTTTAAATTGCAAAGTTTTAGTTTGATGATATTGATTTCATATACTGCAATTTTAGTCTCTCTTCTCTCAAGCATAATTATTTTTGAAAAATTGAGGTCCAAGTTGAATTTTCATATGGCAAATTTCATTACTTTAATTATAGCATCAGTGGTTGATAGTGCCGTTGTATGTGTTGGATTACTATATAAATTTTCTGCAGGTAAATGCTTATCAATATATATTAGAGATTTAATTTTTAAGTTTTCTTATGTGTCAATATTGAGCATCTGTTTGTTTGTAGGAATGTATTTATTTTGCTTGGCGAACAAGAAGTATTTTAAGATTTCCACATAACCTGTTTTCTGATATAGCTAAACTGACTTTGGGTCCTGGGGGTGTATTTGGTGGTCCTAATACGTAACAACAGTTTAGAATTTATAGGTAGCCTAAACCCACAACTGTACAAACATTATGATTTGAGCCTATCAGGGGGGTGTCATTCCAGTCTGGAATCCAGAAAAAAGAATGGTGTCATCCCAGTGCTTGACACATAGCTGTACGAACATTCATTTTTGAAGACAGCAAATGGTGTCATTCCAGTCTGGAATCCAGAAATTTTGCTTATAACTGAGCTGATGAGCTAAAGGTAGTTGTCTTACGCTAAAACAAACGTTTTTAATTAAGTTGCATAGAAGCTGGATCCCAGTGTC
>NZ_LYUY01000200.1:0-408 GCF_001675785.1 Wolbachia endosymbiont of Nomada ferruginata | reverse complement strand
TTACTATTACCCACAAATATGAGGTTCGTGAGCAAGTCGCCATCCTTCTGCTAAATCAAAGAGACGTTTATATCCTTTCCAAAGAACATAAGGTCCTGGTTCTGGGTCATTTTTTCTTGCTAAATGGCCTCCAAGTTCATGAAACAGCTTCTTTTATGTTGGGAACTACACTTGGACATGGTTTTCTGTGTATTTTAACGTATAAAACTTTCCATTCCTCTTCAGCTAATAAGGTAGTACATGGTAATGTTGCTTGCAATTGATGTAATAAAGAAGATCCTCCAAGCAATAATACTCACAACTGTTAGATATCTCATTAGTCTTTCTGCTATTCCAAGCCTACATTCTTCAACTTTGAGACCGGATTTAAAATTTTATGTAATATCTCTATTTTCCATCTAAGGCAAT
>NZ_LYUY01000059.1:0-8153 GCF_001675785.1 Wolbachia endosymbiont of Nomada ferruginata | reverse complement strand
AGTGTTTAAGACTTAAAAAACGCCAATACTGAAAATAGACAATGACCAGGGCTTCTTTTGCCTTTTTTTTATTTGGTAAATTTCTTAAATATTTATAGCTAAACGACAATCGTCATCCCGCTGCTTGTTAGCGGGATCTAGAGATACCGCGAATGAATCGCGGTATGACGGTTCGTGGCGGTATGACGGTTCGCGGCGGCATGACAATAAGCTCGTCATCCCGCTACGTGTTAGCGGGATCTCTTGTTAGCGGATGAGATACCGCAAATGAATCGCGGTATGACGGCTAAGTAGGGTGTCATCCCAGTGCTTGACACTGGGATCCAGAAAAATTGATTGTAAACAAACGACTATACAACATTTTCAATAAAATTACAAAAAAGCTGGATCCCAGTGTCAAGCACTGGGATGACGTCATAGAGGCGCTGGGATGACACCCTGACAACCGTCATCCCGCTACGTGTTAGTGGTTGAGATACTGCGGCGGTATGACGTAGGACTGCTGTCACCCCGCTACGTGTTAGCGGGATCTATTATGAAATACCGCAGCGATATAGCTACAGAAAACTTGTATAGATTTTTTCTACTTCTGTGATATCATAAGCCTGTAATGATAAAATAAGTAAATATGGATAAGTCAGCGTATGAGATCATAGAACATGAGTATGATGTGGTAGTAGTAGGTGCAGGTGGAGCAGGGCTCAGAGCAACGCTTGGGATGGCTGCAACTAATTTTTCAGTTGCCTGCATTTCTAAAATTTTCCCTACACGAAGTCATACAGTTGCAGCACAAGGCGGAATTAGTGCAGCTTTAGGTAATATCGGTGAAGACGATTGGCGCTGGCATGCATATGACACAATAAAAGGTTCAGACTGGCTTGGTGATCAAGATGCAATAGAATATATGTGTAAAAACGCTGCTAAAGCTGTTATTGAACTTGAAAATTTTGGCGTACCTTTTTCTCGTACAGAAGATGGCAAAATATACCAGCGTTCCTTTGGTGGAATGACAACTCACTTTGGTAAAGGAAAATCAGCTCAACGCACTTGTGCGGCGGCAGATAAAACTGGGCACGCAATCCTTCACACTCTATATCAGCAGTGTCTTAAATTCAACGCTGAATTTTTTGTTGAATACTTTGTGATTGATTTAATTATGGATAGCGAAACCGGAGCATGCTGCGGAGTTCTTGCTTGGTCGCTATGCGACGGTACATTACATAAATTTCGTGCGCATAGAGTGGTGCTAGCAACAGGTGGATATGGACGTGTTTATTTCTCTGCAACAAGTGCGCATACCTGCACAGGTGATGGTAATGGCATGGTAGTAAGGGCTGGATTACCGCTTGAAGATATGGAATTTGTACAATTTCATCCAACAGGAATATATGGCTCAGGGTGCTTGATGACAGAAGGATGCCGTGGTGAAGGGGGGTACCTCGTTAATTCTCAGGGCGAAAAGTTTATGAAACATTACGCACCAAAAGCAAAAGATTTAGCTTCCCGTGATGTGGTAAGTCGTGCAATAACAATTGAAATTAGAGAGGGAAGGGGAGTTGGACCGAAAAAAGATTACATGTATTTAACTATAGCGCATCTTGATCCGGAAGTAATAAAGCTCAGATTGCCGGGCATCAGCGAAACCGCAAGAACTTTTGCTGGAGTTGATGTCACTAAAGATCCAATACCGGTCATTCCGACTGTTCACTACAACATGGGTGGCATTCCAACCAATTATCATGGAGAAGTGATCACGCTGAAGCAAGGTAAGGAAGAAGTGGTAGATGGACTATTTGCAATTGGAGAAGCTGCGTGCGTCTCTGTGCACGGTGCAAATCGACTTGGTTCTAACTCGCTTCTTGATCTTGTGGTTTTTGGCAGAGCTGCAGCGCTCAGAGCAAGAGAGAAACTAAAATCCGGTACACCACATAAAAAATTGCATTCAGACTGCACAGACTGGATAGTAGATAGATTCAATAAAATGCGATTTGCTTCTGGTGGGCTAAAAGTAGCAAAAATACGCAGTGAAATGCAGAACACTATGCAAAAATACGCATCAGTTTTCCGTGTTGCTGAAGTTTTAGAAGAAGGCAAAAAAGCTATAAAAAAGGTAGCAAAAATGATGCCTGATATTTCACTTGAGGATCGCAGTATGATGTGGAATAGTGATTTAGTTGAAGCACTGGAGCTTGCTAACATGATCCCACAAGCGGTTATTACCATGGAATGCGCAGCTAATCGCGAGGAAAGCAGAGGTGCCCATGCTCGTGAAGACTTTCCTGAACGTGATGACAAAAACTGGATGAAGCACACTATAGCGTGGCTTGAAGAAAAGAAAGGGCAAATTAACGTAAAAATTGATTATAAAAAAGTGGCTGAAAAAACTCTGAGCGGTGAGATTGATTTCATAGCGCCAGAGAAGAGGGTTTATTAGTCAGCCCATCTAGCTTATTCATGAATTGACGTAGTATTGATACATCGCTCATTTTAGTAGCTGGGTTTTCTGTATGCTCTGGTTGATTTGGTGACTCTTGTACTGCTTGATTTTTAGTCTCATTTCTTAAATTCTGTTGATCATTATTAACAAGGTTCTTCGAAGCTTGATTCTGCTCTGTTGTTGAATTAGAGCGGTTTTTGTCGTTAAATGTGTCCTGTGCTTTGTTGGTTGATTTTTCAAAAAGTTTCTTAATACCACTAAATCCTAAAGTTAAAGTAAGGCATATAACTCCAGCAACAGCTATGATAGGAATGGCTGCTCCAATTGCCATTTGACCCTGAAAGAAAGCAAATGTTACCATTGCAATAACAGTAATCGTTATCGTGATTGCTAACAGTTCGCGGGTCCTTTTTGCTGGATCTATGAATCCTGCTACAGCAGATACTCCTTTTTTTATACCAGAACCTGCTTCTTTAATGCCAGACTTGCATTTTTTTGAAGCAGTTTTACAGTGGTATTTTTCTTCAAGCTTCTCTTTTAGTTCTTTAGCTTTCTCCTGTGCTTTCTGTGGAGTCCCTGAATAATCTTTTAGATCTCGTAAAGTTAAATAGTACTTTTTAGTATGGAATTTTGGATCTTTCAGCTCCAGAGAACAGGGATCAGCGCCTATTTCTAGCAGCATTGTACAAAATTTTGTTGTATTGTCATAAGCAGTTGCTGTATCAAAAATTGTTCCTTGCGGTAGGTATTCGATACTTCTTTTTTCTGCTTTTTTCTTTAATGCCAATTCTAGGGGTGTGTTCCCTTCTCCATTCTTAGCATTTATAGCTTTACCTAATTTATCTTTAGATATTGTTCCATTTTTTACTAAACCTAAAATCAATTCCAAACATGTAACTTTTTGTTCTCCTTTGAATGAAGCAATATAGTGCAGAGCATTTTTTTCATCTTTATCTTGCACAGTAATATCTGCACCATTTTTTAGCAATAGTTCTAGGGTTTCATACCTTTTAGTTTTTTCAAATTTTCTATCTGTACATGATCGATCCTCATTCTTTCCTTTTATATGCTGAAGCAGCTGATGAAGAGGCGTTTGTTCTTCCTGATTTTTACTATTAATGAGTTGTGCTAAATCTTCCTCGGTGACCGTTTTTATTAGGGTACCTAGAAACTTGCATTTCTGTTTCTTTTCCAACGACACGATAAGGTGTAAAATATTGTTGTCTTTTTCACCTTTCATACTATTAATATCCGTACAATCTTTTAGATATTTTTTAAATTTCCTGTTATTTCCATTTTTGATCGCTTTTAGTAATAGAGCATTGCTATTTGTTATTTCGTTGCTTATTTCTACTTTATGATCATCTTCAATATCGCTACCGTAGCCACTTTCTGCTTCACTATCTTCACTATTCCTACGATCATTTTTGTTGTGGGTAATACTATTAGAACAATATTTGCTATTATCAGTAATTTCTGAAATTACTTGCTTTACTCGTTCTTTTGTTTCATTTGATATTTTTTTCGATCGTTTTATTGCTTTATCTAGCACTGGAAGGAAGCATTGGACATAATACCTATAATATTTTTCTTGTTCTCTAAGTGATTCTTCTAATTTAGTTAATACTTCAGGGCTAGCACCTTCCTTGAATAACCTTTTACACTCCTTGAGAGCTCCATCTTGACCTCTTGGTTTTTCACGCTTGTGTTCTTCTTTTTTTACCTTTCTCTCTATAATGCCATACAATTGTTCGTCTTTTCTATCCCGCTCTTGCTTTTCATTTTTATCTATGTATTCATCTAATTTTTTTGCATTAGTAGTTAGTGCGTTTAGATCTATATCCATACTAAAACCTCAATATTAAAAGCTATTTAAGTTGTCAGCTAAGATTCAATTTTTTTAATTAAGTCAAACGTTGTATATAGCTAACAAAGACCGCTTCTGTCATCCTATGGCTTGACCATAGGATCCAGTCTAAAAAATCTGGATTCCAGCGTCACGCGCTGGAATGACAACTCAAGATATCGCCTATAATTAACCATAAACATATTTCAGTAAACCTAAGTTACTTTTAGCTATATGTAGTTGAAATACAGATAGAAAGGCAGGTAAGAAGGCAGAAAATTAATTTCTGTAAGAAAGTTTGCCGTCATAGTTAAACCTCACTTGAACAGTTGTCTACTATTTTAACCATTTAATCTTAAAAAATAATAAATATAGCTAAAGTGCGAAACGTGCTACTGGCTAAAATAGGATAAGAAACTATAGCTGCAAATTAATGTGTATCTGTTCAGATGCATGGCTAATGTACAAATACTGAAACAAAAATTCCAGTGCTCCCTTTCTTGTCATCCCAGTGCTTGACACTGGGATCCAGATTGGGCACTAAGTTGGTAAACACGAAAGCGCTTTACAACGTTTTTGATGGAACTGTGCAAAAGGACTGGATGCCAGTGTCACGCACTGGCATGACACCCATTTGTTCCTATAGTTGTCTTTTCTCGTCTACCTTATTTTGCCACTCTGCTGAACAGATACATTAATGTTTTTATCAGTCTTCCAGACTTGGTTTTTCTTTTAGTTTTTTAAGTCTTTCTTTATTTAGTATGGAGCTTATCTCTTCTACACTTTTGTCAATATCATCATTGATTATTACATAATCATATTTATCACGTTTGCTTATCTCTTTTTGAGCTTCGGCTAATCTGCGCTCTATTTCGCTTGCATCATCACTATTACGCTTTTGCAAACGCAACCTAAGCTCTTCCATTGAAGGGGGAAGTATAAAAACACTCACAACTTTTTTTCTCATGAGCTTGAATAAGTGAAATGCTCCTTGCCAGTCTATGCTTAGTAAAACGCTTATTCCACTGCTCAGGTTTTGCTCTATAAAATCTCTTGGTATACCATAAAAATTCTCAAAAACTTTGGCGTATTCAAGCATCTGACCAGCTTCGCATAACTCGTGAAATTTTTCTTCGGTAACGAAAAAATAGTCTTTTCCATTTATTTCGCCGGGGCGAGGCTTGCGTGTAGTCATAGAAACAGACCTAACTAAATTAGTTGATTGCTCAAGTAATTTTGCTGATATAGTAGTTTTTCCAGCTCCAGAAGGGGAGGATAGAACCAATAATACGCCCTCACTTTTTACGGTCATTTTTCTTTGCATTTTTTAACATGGCGCTTTTTGGATCAGAGTTTAAAAAGCTAGAACCTTCTAAATTAGAATTTGATAAGTTGGTGCCAATAAGAGAAGAGTTATCAAAGACAGTATAGCGCAAATCGGTTTTTTCAAAATTTGCCTTATTCAAATTAACGTTTACAAACTTTGCTCTACTCAATGTTGAATTAGAAAAATCGGCATTTTCTAAATTCATATTCTTAAATTCAAAGTAAGAATAATTTACATTAAATTTTTCACCCTGTGATATTTTCTCTTGCAAATCTTTAATCGAAGTTATAGCATTTTCTGAACCTGCAAGTTTTTTCTGTCCTTTATTGTCAATCAAAATTGAATTATCAAATTTGCAACCTGTTAAGTGAGCATCAACAACTGAACTTTTATATATGCTTGAAGAGAGAAAAGACATATCACTAATTGTTGAATTGCTCAAATTGCTAAGAAAAAAGCTAGTTTTCCTAAAGGCATTAGCGTGAAGCAAAGAAGATCTGAAATCGCTTTCAATAAAATTTGAATTAGTTACTTTTAAATTAGACCAGCTTGAATTATCAGCTAATAAATTAAAGAATGTTGAATTTTCTATTTCACTGGAATCAATATTATGGCGAGAAAGTGTACTGTTATAAACTTGAGAGTCTTGGATTTTTATCTTATACATTGAAGTTGTAGAAAGGTCTGAATCTTCTATCTTCGCAGAGGTGAATAGTGAATGGTCAAAAAATGAGCCATTCATGTTAGAATTCGCAACTTTAGTATTATGAAACTTTCCGTGACGAATGTCAGCATTAGAGACATTAACTTGATGCAGTTCACTAAAACTAAAATCAATATTGGATAAATCAGCATCCTGAAGATTTGCTTCAGAAACA
This sequence comes from Wolbachia endosymbiont of Nomada ferruginata, assembly GCF_001675785.1. Lineage (NCBI taxonomy): Bacteria > Pseudomonadati > Pseudomonadota > Alphaproteobacteria > Rickettsiales > Anaplasmataceae > Wolbachia > Wolbachia endosymbiont of Nomada ferruginata. The sequence continues at coordinate 1,665 of NZ_LYUY01000059.1, read as the reverse complement.
TATGTATGCTTTATCTTGGAACCATTTAGTATAGATTGAACAAAACTTGAATTATCGTCATTCACATAGGAAATTTGTGTGTTGCTTAAATTAGTTTCGTCGAAGTTACTGTTAATTATGATAGAAGAATTAAGGTAGGCAGCGGAAAGATTGCTACCTGTAAAGTCTGATTCTTTTAACTCTGCACCATATATGTTAGCATTTTTTAATGAAGAAAATTGTATCTTTAATTTATATGCATCCACTCCAAAGAAACTTGCATTATCAAGGTTGTTTTTCTGCATAACGGTATCGTTTATTTCACTATCACTAAAATTTACGTGGCCAACATTCGAGTTTGATAAGTTGGAGAAATTCATTTTCACATTCGAGAAATTAGTATGCAAACCAATTACGTTGTGCATACTTACTTTTTTGAGATCGGAACTGATAAAATCAGCATAACTAACATTAGACTGATCAAATACGATATCTGTTAAGTTTGCAGAAACAAATTTTGTAAAACTCAAATTTGTACCTTTTATTTTAATGCCATGTAAATTAGCATTGGAGAAATTAGCACCACGTAAATCAACATCAATGAAAGACACATCGGATAAATCGGTGTTAGAAAAATCGGCACCAATCAGACTTACTCCATCAAAAACAGATTTACTTAGGTACAGTTGGTTAAAATTAGCTCCATTTAAGTTAGAACCAAAACCTTTCTTAAAATCTTCTGGCACGCCCTCTTTGTGGCACTGCACCAAAAATTCAGTAAAGTCTTTTTTACTGTAAGATACGTATTTTGCATCACGCAAAGCGTTTAAAAAATCACTAATCTGATTTTTTTCATCATTTGTTTCGTTTCCATAACATAAATGACCAACTAAAATTAATATCAAAAATCTAATCATCTTGCTTATCGCACTGTATTTCTTTCGTTTTCACAGCCCAATCGTACATTGCTGAGCTTTCTTTATTGTCTATTTTTCTATCCTCCAAAAGGTGTGGCATCATTTCGGCAATCGCATTTATTATATTGATCTGCTTTTTTTCGATTGCTATATCAATTGGGGATTGAAAATTATTGTTAACTACTCTAAGATCAGCACCTTGTAATAAGAGAAAGCGCACTATGTCTACCTCACCTTGTTTAACTGAATAAATGAGAGGAGTATCACCCAATTTATTTCTAAACCTTAGTATCTCTTGAGTTGTTAATCCAATTTTTTCTAGCTTACTTATTATTCCTCTTAAGCAAGGTAAGTTATTTTTCTTAATACAGTAAAAAAATTGCTTACTGTAATCATCAATAAATACAGTTGTAGGAAGATGCTCATTAAGGCTATCATATTGTCGTTTATATATTGACTTGCTTTGTATATCTTTATGACCCCATTCTTTTATTGGTTCTCTGTTTAGCTTTGTCCATTTTTGTAAATTTTTCTTTTCACTTTCATCTTTTTTAGTTATAGGTTTTACTCTATTGCGGTCCTTGGAATTACTGTTTGTTTCTTTCACTTTTTTTTCTTCAAACTGACTCTCTACTTTTTCTTTTTTTTCCTCTAATAATTGACTCGCATCACTTTTTGAAAGTTCATTAGAGGTTGTCCGGAAACAAGTAAATTCAAGCATATTCCCTCTTTAACATAACCCTACTCATAGCTAGGTATATGAAATTCT
>NZ_LYUY01000006.1:0-25180 GCF_001675785.1 Wolbachia endosymbiont of Nomada ferruginata | reverse complement strand
CAGCTTATATAGGTAAAAACCCAGAAATGTTGTGAAGACATAAGGTGCACATAGTGCAAAAAATTAAAAATAAGACGCCAAATACAAGTTTTCTTGTCGTTTTAATCTGCACAGATTGCGAAGTTAAATGAAATAGCTTCAGTTTCATGATAAGGGGGCTGGCGGAGTTTGTCAAGTAAGTTTTTCGTTTCTGTGGACTACTTAAATAACGGCTACAATGTTTGTACAGCTATGTACATAGCGCTGAAACCCAAAAAAAGAACCAAGTAGCCCTGGCTACTTGGATGACAAAAGGTAATACAAGAAATCTATTGGCTCTCGTATACCTTAGTGAAACTTAACAAGTTTATCTATAGTTTTAGTGATGATTCTTGGAGTATCCGGAGAAACTGCTGAGCTCAGCCTATTTAGTCGCTCTATAGCAAACTCGCTGTTCTCATTTGTTATGAAATCACATAAAATATTTTCTATATCCTTAGTAACACTTTCATGCTTCCTCAGAGGATGATTATGTGGATAACTACTGATGGTTTTGATACTGGAATACTCAACAAAAGCTTGATCCTTAAAAGCAAGTTGTCTCAATTTCTCTTTGAATTTTCCTTCTTCCTCTTTTGCTAAAAGGCGAGACTTTATCAGTGATTTTATAATCAAATTTATAGCTTGATGTATTTCAGAATGCACTATAACTTTAATGGTATTTTCTTCTACTATACAATCATAAATATTTTTTTCGCTCTGTAACGACTCTATTAATTTCTTGCTACTTTGTGAATTCAATTCCAAATTCTCCTCACTCATAGGAGTTATTATGAAGGTGTTCTTACTCACTCTGATGTTAAATTGTGGAAAGCCTTCAGAAAAGGAAAATGCTACATCCTTAAATTCAAGTGCGTGATTGTATGCAGCAAAAAGGGTGTGTGCTATAACACTGCTGGGCACCTTCATTCCATGTTTACTCAGGTGGTTCAATACATTTTCAACCTCATGATATGTAAAGTCTGTATCTTTTAGCAATTCAACAACTTCTATGCCGTTGTGTTGTTTATACTCTATTCTCACTTCTTCTGTAAAAAGTGTTTTAGCTGCTATATGTTTATCAAGCACTGTGAAAATCTTGATGAAATTCTCTAAATCTTGTTTGTTAACTAATTCGATACTAATTAAGTTTCTGCTAATAATTGAAATATTTTTTGTCATTTTTTCCCACTAAAAAAACTCACTGAATGAATTGTATTTTTAATTCATTAAGAATTGTTTAAAGTGAGCATACTAGTTTTCATTTACGTATTACACGACAAAACAAGATAAAAAGTTACATAAAATCATCATGTGGTATAACACACTCTCCACATTCATCATTGCTGTTTGTGTAGGTTGTGACATCAGTGTGATTGTCATTATTATTTAGCATATCATCCAACTTTCCTTCTTTTTCAAGATCCATCAATTTGTCACACCCCCCCATGTGCTTATCGTTGATAAAAATCTGTGGAACTGTTCTAACGTTATACTTTGATTTTATGTCGTTAAATAGATCTGAGTTTTTGAGCACATCAATTTCTTCATACTTCACACCTTTTTTATCTAGTAAATCCTTTGCCCTTATGCAGTATGGACAGCCCTTCTTTACATATATCACAACATTTTTCACAATTTATCTCCGTAGCTTGCTAAAATATAGTTATTATATATAAGAAACATGTAAAAACATCAAATTGTATGAAAATTATTTATAATTGTGAGCAAGGGATAGAAAATAATATAGCACTAACCTTCGGAAATTTCGATGGCATTCATTTAGGACACGAGTTTGCAATTTCTACTCTAAAGAAGGTAGCACAAGAAAGAGGATTACCCTCTGCAGTTTTAACTTTTGAGCCTCACCCATCAACTGTTTTATTTGGTAGAAACAATTTTAGGTTAATAGACCAAGAACAAAAAAAGGAACTGATCAGCAGCTATGGTATAGATTACTTGTATATTATTAATTTTAATAGAGGTTTTTCTGAGGTTGGCTGCGATGACTTTATCAGTAAGATTTTAATAGATAAATATGGCGCTAAACACATAATTGTCGGAGAAAATTGCACTTTTGGTCATAAACGATTGGGTAATATATTAACTCTAGAGAAATATTCTGAAACATATGGATACTCTTTGACTAAATTAGAGCCATTAATAATTGACGGCAAAATTTGCTCTTCTTCTTCAATAAGGGAGTATGTACAAAGGGGCGAAATAGAAATTGCTAATAAATTGCTCGGCAGACCTTATCAAGTTTCTGGTGTTGTGACAAAAGGTGCATGTAGAGGTAGAGAAATGGGATTTCCAACCATAAATATTCCTATAGAAGATTACATGATAAAACCAAAATTTGGTACATATTACGCTAAAGTGATGTTTTCTTATAATAACCCAAATTGGTTATATGGAGTAGTCAATATTGGTATGAGACCTACATTTAAGGATCTGAAAAAGCCCATAATAGAAATGCACATATTCGATTTTGATGAAGACGTATATAATCATAAAGTTAATATACAACTTTTAAAATTCATAAGGTCAGAAAAAAAATTCCATAGTATTGAGGAGTTAACAAAACAGATAAATTATGATATACTTAAAGTTTATAGGTTAAAGGCAAATTTATGAAAAAGTTATGCTTAATTGTTATATTAATTATAGTATTGATTGACCAAACGAGCAAATTGTACATAAACTCATTGATTGATGAGGGAGAATCAATTGAGATCGCTAGCTTTATAAAGCTAGTTGAAGTTTGGAATTCAGGCATTAGTTTTGGAATGTGTAGCGCTTTACAGCATGGCGGTTTCTTTTTTTCAGCATTTTCAATACTAATAATTGGTATACTTGCATACTTGATATACAAGTCTGATGATCAGTCAACTTACCTTGGGTTTTCTCTGATGATTGGTGGAGCAATCGGAAACGTAGTTGATAGGATCTATTGGGGAGCTGTATATGATTTCATATATTTTCATATTGATGATTGGTATTGGCCAGCCTTTAATTTAGCAGATTTATCTATAGTTTGTGGAATGTTTACATTGTTATATAAGTGGTATATATACGATATGCTTATTTCTAAACAAAATGGGGAATAAAGTAATTATGTTTATATTAGGTTAGGATAATGCTTCATAAGCTTTTTAGTTTTCTTATACTACCTGCACTTTTTTTTACTTACCCAATTTCTTTGAAGGCTTTGAGCATAGAGCACAACATAAAATATGCTAAACTCAGTAACGGACTAGATGTCTATGTTGTTCCTAATCATCGGATTCCATCTGTTTTACATGCAGTAATATATAAAGTTGGGGGAATGGATGATCCAATCGGCAAAGCAGGATTGGCTCACTACTTTGAACACTTAATGTTTAAAACTACAGGAAAGTTTAAAGACATAGAAGCCACTATGAGTAGCATTGGGGCTAAATTTAACGCGCTTACCACTAAAGAATATACCTGTTATTATGAGTTGGTCCCCAAAAAAGATTTACCACTGGCAATGGAAGTTGAAGCAGATAGAATGGGAAACTTTAATGTTACTCAAGACAAAATAGATAGAGAAAAAAACATTGTACTGGAAGAAAGAAAAATGAGATTTGATAACCAACCTCATAACTTGTTGTGGGAAGAAATGGATAGTGCATTTTATCGTACTGGCTATGGTAGATCTGTTATTGGCTGGGAGAGCGATATCAAAACTTACAATCAGGATGACATAACGAGGTTTCATGATAACTATTATCACCCCGGCAATGCAATATTACTGATTGTGGGTGATGTGGAACTTGATGAAGTAGTGAAATTAGCAGAAGAAAAGTATGGCGAAATTAAAGCTAAGCTTATAATTAGGCATTACCCTAATCAGGACCCAGTACATAACGCAGGTCTATCGGTGACCTTAGAAAGCACTGAAGTAAAAGAACCAGTTTTATATTTTCGTTATCGTGTACCCTTATTTGAGCATATAAACAAAGCTTCCGCTGCTCATTTAGCGGTTGACATTTTAGGTGGCGGCAAATCCAGCAAACTGTATAAAGATTTGGTTTTAGATAAAGATGTGGCAGTATCAGTGTTTGCTTATTATAATAGCCTAGCTTTTAGTGATGGCTACATTGATATTATGATAATTCCAAAAAGTGGCGCTAATTTAGATATTGTTGAAAGAGAGTTAGATAATACTATTAATGGCTTCGTATCTAAAGGGGTGACGAGCGAGGAATTACAAAGCTCAAAATATAGATACAAAGCAGCACAGTTTGATAATCTATCTGACTTAACTCATATAGCAATGTTTTATGTGCCGCACCTAGCACTTGGCATTCCACTTGATGAAATAGATATTTCATATAGCAAGATTAATGATGTCAATCTAGAGGATGTAAATAATAAAATCCGTGCTATTTTTTCTGCTAATAAGTTAATTGGTCGTTTATTACCAAAAGGAGATAATAATGAGAATAAGTAAAATTATATTTCTATTTTTTTTCTGTTTAGGCTTTAATTTACAAGCAAGTGGTAACCTAAATATAGAGGAGGTCACCACCCGTAAAGGATTTAAGTTTTTATTTGTAGAAAATCATGATTTGCCAAAAGTTTCACTCAATATATCGTTCAAAGATGCAGGTTACGTGTATGAGAATGCAGAAAAACAGGGACTTACCTGGTTTACTTCTCTTATAATTCAAGAAGGGGCAGGAAAAAATGATGCCAAAGATTTTGCGAAAAAGCTTGAAGATAAAGGGATTAGTTTAAATTTTATTGCTGATTTAGAAGCATTTAGGGTTTCATTAAATACTTTGTCTGACAATCTATAGGATGCAATTTCGTTACTGAGCGATACTATAATGCGTCCTAAGGTTGACCCTGAAGGGTTGCATAGGGTATTAGAGGTTGCTAAAGTGAATTTTAATCATCTTGAAAAAGATCCTGGCTTTGTTGCCAAAAGGGAATTGGAAACGTTGCTATTTAAAAAGCATCCTTACTCAAAAAGTGAATATGGAACTCTTGACACTGTAATGACCATTACTAGAGACGATGTTTTAACATACATAAAGCGTAATTTTGCTAAAGATAACATCGTTATCAGTGTTGTTGGTTGTGTAAAGAAAGAAGAAATTATTACGCTATTAGATAAATATTTATCTAAATTGCCATCAAAAAGATCGAAAGTTAGAAAAATACCTGTGAAAAATGATTTTGGTCCTGCAGAAAGTAAGAATATTTTTATGGATATACCACAGAGTGTGATACTTTTTGCTCAAAAAGGTATAACTTATGAAGATCCTAATTATTATAACGCTGGTGTCTTAATTGATGCACTTGGTGGCATGAGGCTGAATTCAATATTAATGACAGAACTGAGGCAAAACTTGGGTATTACTTATGGTGTTTATGCAAGTATTATTCCCAATAAACATGGAAATATTATATTTGGATTTATGAATACTGATAGTTCTACTGCTGGCAAAGCTATATCAGCGGTAAAAGATACATTGAGCAGAATAAAAAAGGAAGGAATTGACGAACAATTGTTCAAGGATGTAAAAATTGGCTTGGTAAATAATCTTGTCCTTCGCCTGTCCAATAACACAAATACAGCAATGCTGCTCGATGATATGCAGATAAATGATCGTGATGTTAACCGTATAAATAATTATGCGAATGTCATTAATGATGTTAAATTAGAGGAAGTAAACGAACTGGCAAGTTCTTTACTGGAACCTGAAAATTTATTTTTTGTTGAAGTTGGAAGAAACACTTAAGATCAATAATTAATACTTTCTGCTATTGATCTTACTGCTTCTACATAACACTTATGCTCCTCAGCTAGAATGCGTTCTGAGAGGCTTTGAACATCATCATTCGGTAGCACTGGCACAGCAACTTGAGCAATCATGGCTCCAGCATCAACCTCAGGAGTGACATAATGTACAGTACAACCTGTAATTTTTACACCTGCTTTTAGAGCTTGCTCTTGAGCGTTTAGGCCTTTAAAAGACGGAAGTAAAGAAGGATGAATATTTATCACCTTGTTATGCCATTTACTCAGAAAATCAGCTTTGAGAATTCTCATAAACCCTGCAAGGCAAATTAAATCAACCTTATGTTGAACAAGTATTTTGTGAATTTTATTAGCATCAAGTGGTTTATCTTTAACAACAAACGCTGGGATTCCTGCTTGCCCTGCTGCTTTCAGACCAGTAGCTTCACTATTATTTGTGATAACACATGCAACTTCTGCGGGAAAATTCTGATCTTGACATGCTTCTATCAAGGCCTGCATATTTGACCCCCTACCTGAAATTAGTATTCCGAGTTTTATCTTTTTCATTATAGCACAGTTAGTTTAGGATTTAGTTAATACTAACAAAACAGCTCAAAAGGAAAACTTATTTTATAGCAAAGAAGGTAAACTAAACTCTTTTATCAGTGGACCTCTAATTTTGGACCTCATTGGACAACACAAAAATAACGAATAGCCCCATGTACCCAGCTTAAACTAGCTTTAATGCTTAGATATTGTGCTATTTTTGTATAATATACTACTATAAGTATATATTTTTGTAATCGCGTTATTATTTATTTAACAAAGTATTAGTATAATTTATTACACTGAATTAAATGGAGAAAGTTCAATGAGTAAATTACCGAACAATGCAAAAATAGGTAAATCTCAGGTTACTCAGTGGGAGGTAATAAAAAATTGTGAATATGCTGATAATTGCTTGTCAAAAATAGTAACTTTGTACGTTATTAGAATAACTCAGCTATCAGATTTTTATACGAGTGACGAACCTGAAATTAACACTGTTTTAGCAAGAATAAGCGTGACAAGTGAAAATGTATTTTTAAACAAGGCTACTACTATTGAAGTTATGGAAGGTATTTTTCCGTATAAATTTAACAGCAAGAAGAGAAATAACATATTAAGGTTAGAAGATTTATATAATTATTTATGTTCTATTGTTAACAATAGCCTTCCAAAAGAAATGCTTGAAAGTCTTGTAAGGGAATATAAGGATGCTGTTAACTTATTTAAAGCAATTACTTAACTGAACGTAGTATTTTTAAGATTTTATTTTCTATTTCAGAAACGCCGCTTTCAAGGTTTTTATCTATCAAGCATATGGTAGACAAATACGTTTTTTGCTTGCTTTCAACATTGATAATTAAAGTTCCAGGAGTGATTGTAACTGAACTAGCAAATAATGCAATGCTTTCATCATTATGCCCTTTGCATTTTCTTAGGATAATGATCGGTTCAAGCTTAGATTTGAGTTGTAGCACCTTTTTTGTTACATAAACACTTGATAAAATGATTTGGTACATTAACCACGGTATATAACTTCCGAACTTATAAAACGACAGTCTACTCGTACCATTTAAAATCTGACTAAGAGCGCTTTCAGCGTTTATCAACCGTCTAAAGATAAACAATGTGAATATAGAGGAAAACACTCCACAAAAAATAAAAAACGGCTCAAAATAACCAGACAATACAGTCCATAGAACAAATAAAATTATAAATGACAGAGAAAAAAACTTGATTTCCTTCCTAAAGTTGAGGTTTTTCATAGTCTGTAATATAACTTAAATGACTCTTTAAGGAAAGATAATAACGAATATTTAGGTTCTTGACTTCTATGTTAAAAGATATAACAACTAAGTTATGTATTTTAAGTGAGGAAGTTATGAAATATGACAAATTTATGGAAATATTAAAAAAAATAAATGACCTTTCAGATTTGAGCAAGGACAATATAGTTGAAAAAATAAAAGCTAAGTTACAAGAAGAAGATCCAGATTTATGTCAAGAGTGGGAAAAGAGTAAACCTGACAACGATAGTGGGTCTGGCATAAATTACATATTTACTATATCTTGTGGTCAAAATTCTAAGAAAGTCAAATTGTTACATCTTGCTTCTTATTGGAACTGTGCAAATGTAGCAAAAGCTCTGATTGAAAACGGGGCAGATATTAATGCAGAACATGATAATAAAATTACTCCTTTACATATTGCTGCTCACTATGGCCACGAAGATGTAGTAACCATTCTAACTGGAAAAGGAGCAATTGTTGATGCAAAAAATGGTGATGGATGGACTTCTTTACATTTTACTGTTGAAAAGAACCACGAAAATGTAGTAAACACTCTAATTGGAAAAGAAGCAAATGTTAATGCAAAAAATGATAAAGGATGGGCTCCTTTACATCTTGCTATTACAAATGGCCACAAAGAGATAGTACAAGTTCTATCAAAAGCAAAAGGAATCGACGTTGATGCAAAAAATAGTGATGGGTATACTCCTTTACATCTTGCTGTTGCAAAGGGCCGCGAAGATATAGTAGAAATTCTCATTGCAAAAGGAGCAGATGTTAGTGCGAAAGATAATGATGGACGTACTCCTTTAATGCTTGCTCGAAAAGGCCATGAAGCGATAAAAAAAGCTCTATTAAAGGCACAAGAGAACATCAAAGCTTTGCCTTCAGCTGTTAAACATAATAATGAGGAGGAGGAGGTGAAAAACCTATTAAATAAAGGAGTAAACGTTAATGCAAAAGATGATGATGGATGTACTCCTTTACATCTTGCTGCCAGAGAGGGCTGCGAAGATGTAGTAAAAACTCTCATTGCAAAAGGAGCAAATGTTAATGCAGAAGGTATTGAGTACAAGACTCCTTTACATCTTGCTGCTGCAAAGGGCCATAAGGATGTAGTAGAAACTCTAATTGCAAACAAAGCAAATGTTAATGCAAAAGATGATGATAGATATACACCTTTACATCTTGCTGCTGAAGGGAACCACATAGAGGTAGTAAAAATTCTAGTTGAGAAAGCAGATGTTAATATAAAGGATGCTGATAGATGGACTCCTTTGCATGTTGCTGCTGAAAATGGCCACGAAGATGTAGTAAAAACTCTAATCGCAAAAGGAGCAAAGGTTAATGCAAAAAATGTTGATAGACGTACTTCTTTACATCTTGCTGCTAAAAATGGCCACGAAGATGTAGTAAAAACTCTAATCGCAAAAGGAGCAGAGGTTAATGCAAACAAAGGTGATAAACGTACTCCTTTACATCTTGCTGCTGAAAATGGCAAGAGAAAAGTGGTGGAAGCTCTGCTAGAAGCTGGAGCAGACTCTTCATTAAAAAATGTTGATGAAAAAACGCCAAGAGACCTTACTAAAGATCAAGGTATAGTTCAGCTTTTAGAGGAAGCGGAAAAAAAGCAAACGTTAAAAAATGAGAATAAAAAAACGCCAAAGGATCTTACTGAAAATAAAGATGTAATGCAGCTTCCAGAGAAAAAGGAAGAAAAACAGGTTGGAAAAAATGCAATTGTGAAAGAAAAAGAACAATCTGCAAAAAATGCAATTGTAAAAGGTGTTATTGTGTGTTTTGTAACTGCAGTGATAGTTGGTGTTGCACTTGCATTTGCTACTGCCCTATCCGTACCAGCAATAATTGGACTAGCTGCAGGATCTGCGCTCATAGTTGGTGCTGGTCAATATATAATGTCAAAGCCTAAAACTGAAATGAAAGAAGTAAAGGAACTTGTGCCTAGAGAGACAGAAAAAGCACTTACTTGATTTTTGTTATCCTGTTGCTATCAGACTAGCCTGGCACCTTATATTTATTGGGATAACTGTTTTATTATGAATTAAGTCAAAAACTCTGTAATATATTGAAGCTTAAAGATATCTTTAGATATGGAAGTTATTGCAGAAAATAGGAAAGCAAGGTTTGAATATTTCATCTTAGAAGAATTTGAAGCGGGTATGGTCTTATTAAGCAGTGAAGTTAAATCGCTAAGAGAAAGAAAAGTAAATATTTCCGACGCCTACGTTGTTGAAAAGAATAGCGAAGTATGGCTGCACAATATGCATATTGCAGAATATAAAGCTGCGAACCGAAAAAATCATAAACCAAAAAGGGAACGTAAATTACTCTTGCATAAAAAGGAGATAAATAAACTAATTGGTCAAATCAAGACTGCTGGGATAACTGTTGTGCCGCTTTTGGTCTATTTTAACGATAAAGGATTGGCAAAAACTAAAATTGCCATTGTAAAAGGAAAAAAACTCTACGATAAGAGAGCAACCATAAAACAGAGAGAGTGGGATCGTGAAAAAAGTAGATTGTCTAAGAATAATTTATAGCAAAATATGTCTTTAAATCCAGTAATTTTCAGCATCGGTCCTGTTTCTATATATTGGTATTCCTTAGCCTACGTTTTGGGTATAGTGTTTGCATATTGGTATTTACATAGGCTAGATGACCAAAAAATATTTACTAAGAATTTTTACGATTCGTTATTAACAGCCACTATTGTAGGTATTATCCTTGGAGGTAGACTTGGCTACGTATTGATATATGATCCAGTTCTTTATATAAGCAACCCTATTGAGATATTGAAGACCTGGGAAGGAGGGATGTCATTTCATGGTGGTGCTATAGGAGTTTTGCTTGCAGTAATAATTTCGTGTAAAAGACATAACATTCCTATATTTTATGCACTGGACCTAATTTCTTGCGGAGTTCCCATAGGTTTATTTTTAGGTCGCATAGGCAATTTTATAAACGGAGAGTTATTTGGCAGAGTTACAACTATGCCATGGGGTATGGTATTTCCAGAGAGTGGTGATAATTTGCTGCGTCATCCAAGCCAGCTTTATGAGGCACTTTTTGAAGGACTGCTACTTTTTGCAGTTGCAAATTCACTGTTTTTCTTAACTAGAATAAGACTGTATCACGGTGCGTTAACTGGTATTGCAGTTATGTGGTATGGAATAGCACGTTTTTTCGTTGAGTTTTTTCGCGAACCAGACTATCAAATTGGCTATTTGTGGCTTGATTTAACTATGGGGCAGTTGCTTTCTATACCTATGGTTTTGCTAGGAATGCTTGTATATCTAGGCGCATTAAATTTAAAATTTAATACGAAATCTGTCACATAGAGAAAAGGTGAGTTCAATAGAAAAATGTAGCCAGAAGCCCCACATTATGCACAATTGTACGAATTTTCTGCGTTGCAGTAGAATGAATCGGTGGGCTTTGTTGCATCGCTAGCTATGATGGATTAAAGATAAAAAAGGTGGAGAATATCAGTAGCTTATTATTCTGGTATTTATAACAAGAACGGTCAGTGAATACCTAAATTTGAGTAAAAGAAATTTCACTACCACTCACTAATCCGGCTAAAATTCAAGAATTTCAATGCTTTAGCTATTTTCAATAGAATTAAATTTATTAATATAAATAACAAATTACTATTCTTAAATTTGATCAGATTGATTGCAAAAAAACAAGATTTTCAATAAGTTGCTTATAATCCTAATTATAGTTAGCCTTTCATAAGTAGCGATGCAACAAAGCCATCCCAGTGTCAGCTACTTTCATGACACCATTTGCTGTGCAGTTTACCTTCAAAAATGAATGTTCGTACAGCTATAGAATGAATCGCGGTATGACGTAGCTTCGCTATAGGCAACGAAGGAAATATCAACTATACTTCTTTTTACCATTGTTTATATTTCCTATTCACATATATTAATATTTTACTCACTTAAAGTAAGCTAACTACCGTTATTAATATTTTTGTAATAAAAATTGTATATGGTGCATGTAATCAAATTAAGAGGAAGATTGTGGAAATTACGCCATCAATAAAAAAAGAATTGAAGCAAAGTACTCTATATATTTGCCTAGAAAAATGCAAAAGTGCATTTTGGTTTATCTTTTGGTTTAGTGCGGGAATCAATTTATTAATGTTATTCCTACCACTTTATACCTCTCAAGTGCTTGATCGGGTGATATCGAGCGAAAGTGTATCAACACTAACTATGCTGACAATTATCACTTTATCTGCATTTGCATGTTCTGCAATGCTTGAAACTTGTCGATATTTAGCCATGGCGAAAATAGGTGATTGGATCGATAAAACTGCAACACCAGATTTGATAGTAAGGTCAATTAGATTAACATCAGTGCAGAGCTCAACTTCAAGTGGTGAAGCAATACGAGATCTCGGAGTGATAAAAAATTTCATTACAGGAAATGGCATATTCTCACTGTTTGATACTCCATGGTCGTTAATTTACCTTGTTGTGATTTTCATGATACATACCTCCACGGGGTTCATAGCTATTACTGGAATCATCATATTAGTCTCTATGGCAATATGGAATGAACTTGCCACTAAACGAATATTACAAGAAACCAACGAAGAAACTATACGGAATATCAATGCTATAGATGTTGCAACAAGAAATGCAGAAGTGGTTGAAGCTATGGGCATGTCAGAATTCATAGTCTCTGATTGGTGTAAACGAAATGATCAGAACCGAGCAATGCAAATTAAAGCACAAAATCGCTCTAATGTAATTACTGGAATCACTAAATTTTTGCGCTCAACTCTGCAAATATCAGTGATTGGAACAGGTGCATTACTTGCAATCACAGCTCATAAGACTGCCGGTAGCATCATCGCTGCTTCAATTTTAATGGGTAGAGTATTAGCACCATTTGATGCTGCGGTTCATACTTGGAAGTTTTTAAATCAGGCTAGAATGTCATATGGAAGGCTACAAAGACTTATATTAACATCGCCAAAAAGAGAGCAAACGATGGCTCTACCAGAACCTGAAGGAAAATTGGAATTTGATAGAGTATTTTTTACTCCTTATGGAAGCAATAAGCCGACAGTAAAAGGAATATCATTCATTATAGATCCTGGAGATGTAGTTGGTGTTATTGGTGCAAGTGCTTCTGGTAAATCCACTATCGCAAAATTAACTGTTGGTGTATGGAAGCCAATATCTGGTGTAGTCAGACTAGATGGCGCTGATGTATATACTTGGAATCGAGAAAATTTTGGTAATTATGTTGGCTACTTACCTCAGGATATTGAGTTATTTAACACTAGTGTCAAAGCTAATATTGCTCGCATGAGGCCAGATCCAAATCCTGAAGAAATAATCAAAGCAGCAAAAATTGCAGGAATACATGAACTAATACTAAGCTTACCAAATGGATATGATACAACAATAGGAGGTCCTGGAGGAGTAACGCTCTCTGGCGGCCAAAAACAGCTTCTTGGACTTGCCAGAGCTTTTTATGGTCACACAAAACTTTTAGTACTTGATGAACCAAACGCTAACTTAGATAGCAATGGAGAGGCATGCTTAATTAATGCAATTGGCATTGCAAGAAAACAAAATACTACTACTGTTATCATCACTCACAAGCTACCGTTATTGTCCGTAGTTGATAAGGTGATCCTCATGTCAGATGGTGTCATTTACGCTATGGGACCAAAAGATGAGATTTTGAGCAAATTAGTTGCTCCATCATCAAGTACCACAGAAGATGAGCGCTCTTCAGCAAATGGTTAGTTTACTTACAATAAATTCTGTATCTGAAATAACAACTGTTCCAGAAAAATATATATTTCTTTACTATTAGAAATAATATTACAAGAATAGTAAATAGATTAATAACTCTTATTAATTAAAGTCAATCGGCAGATATAGCTAAAGTGGCTTAGGTTTACCTACAATTTGAAAAACAACAAATTCGTCTTAATGAATTTTCTTAATTTGTTATCTAAATAACTTAATATTAGTGGTAATTTTATAAAAAAATTATAATATAAATAATGTTGCTGCGAAAATTTATAACAATATTTCCCTCTAACGTTTAATGAATTTCAATAAATTGCCTTTTTAATTCTAGATAAGTATATGCTTTGTTAATATGTTTAGTTCAAAATCCAAAAGTAAGTTTATGCTTTCTATTGGAGAAGAAGGCATAATGTTACTATATTTTAAAAATAATACTTTAAATAAAAGGTATTTTGTTAAGGGCAAAAACGATAAAGCAGTTTCCGATTTAATTTCATGTCTTTCGTCAGATAAAAAAGCACCTTTATACCTGGTGCTTAATCATGCAGATCAAAATTACTCGCTACAGTTTATTACAAGGGCAAACAAGATTAGTGCCTATCTATCAGCAAAAACAAAGATGGAGCATTTTTCTCGTAATAATGACATAAGTTCAGTTTTTTTGGTTGAGAAGCCAAACAAATTCAATCAAAACTGGTGCTATCTTCTTGTTTCATCAAAAGCAAAGCATTTAGTAGAATATTGGTTGAATGTGTTTATTGAGATAGGCTCCAACTTTAAGGGAATATTAATGTTTCCTATAGAAATAAGTAATATAACAAAAAAGATTCTACATAAAGATCCTAATAATTGGAAAATTATAGTTGCTGCAACTAAAACGGGAGGCTATAGACAAGTGGTTCTTAAAGAGAATAAAATGGTATTTACGCGCTTAACATCATTTACTAATGATAATTTACCAGGAATTATCGCTGGTGGAATATATCAGGAAGTGCAAGATACTATTCGATCCTTAACTAAGTTTGGGTTTGAAAAAAATAACCCTATCGACCTTTGTATCATAGTGTCAGAAGATATCAAAGCTAGTTTATCAGTCATAAATTTTTCAGAGAACAGTGTGAACATATTAACTCCATATGAGTTAGGCAAACTATTAGGAGCAGAACTAGCTATAAGTGAAAAAGATAACTTTTGCGATACCATAATTTTGTTTCATAGCTTTAAGAATAAATTAGCAGCTATTTTTAATACAAAGGAAACTAAAGAATTTTATCTATTCAATTACCTTTATTTAAACTCTCCTCGAATTTTTCTATACTTCGCCCTGGTTTTAGTTATAACAAACACCCTTTGTTTGCTAAATTTGTATTCAAATTTCAATGTCGCTGATAATTTATCAGCAAAGCAGAACACCTTAAATAACCAATTAACAAAACTTAGCCAAAGCTATAATGTAAAAAAAATAGATGAAATTTATGATTTTATTAATATCAATAATATTTTATCAAAAATAGAATACTCTCCTCTTACACAAGTTAAGTATGTAGAAAAGTTAAAAATACCAGGTATAGAGCTTCGATCATTTGAATGGAATTATAATGAGGCAAAAAGTTATATTACCACAACTTTAAAGTTTAATTTTCAATCCGGTAAAAATATTTCTCATCAATACGAGAAACTACGAAAAAATTTAAACGATAATTTTCGTACCTATGACATTAATATTTCTAGCTTACCTGCTGCTAAAGAGCAAAATCTATCTATTGATGTTGAAATAGGAGAGGCAATGTAGATTAATGACTATCTCTCAATTAAAAAGAAAAGCTACAATTCAGTTTATATCGTATTTGTTATTATCTGTTGGATTAATAGGGTTATTAACATATGTTGTTATCTATAACGAAAAGATTTATAATAAAAACCAAATTGCGATTGATAAAATACGTTCTATTAATTTACAGATTACTGGAATTCAAAAAAAGGAAGTTGTTCTAAATAAAAACCTAGATTTATGGAAAAAAATTTCTTCTTCAAATTTACATAGTAGCAGATACATTGCAAATTTAAATTTCGAGCTTAGCAAGTTATATAAAAAGTACTATATATTAGAACCTGAAATATCAATTTCTATACCCGAAGAAGTTGAGCTCCACAACAAAAGTGAACGCACAAAAGTAATAAAAAGTGAAGTGGTCCTAAATTTAAGCTCAATCAGCGATAAGCATATTTTTTTATTTCTACAGTCTATTCCAAATCTGCCCGGTTATGTTATGATCAAATCTCTTATTTTAAATAAGCAGAGAAATATTGATGC
Organism: Wolbachia endosymbiont of Nomada ferruginata; assembly: GCF_001675785.1. NCBI lineage: Bacteria > Pseudomonadati > Pseudomonadota > Alphaproteobacteria > Rickettsiales > Anaplasmataceae > Wolbachia > Wolbachia endosymbiont of Nomada ferruginata. The sequence continues at coordinate 9,430 of NZ_LYUY01000006.1, read as the reverse complement.
TGCAACTATGAATCAGATTTTGAATGGTAATATGATAGAGATAGTGAGAGCTAATATAGTCTTTGATTGGTATACTATATTAAGTAGATAAGGTGATGAACATAAAGCTGTTTTTTATTTTTACGCTACTCATTTCCAATGTTAATGCATATTGCAGTTGTGAAGATATCATAGAAAGCATAGAAATTTGTAAGGAGTATTCTTGCCGACAATATATTGGCAATGAAGATTTTATTGAGCATAAAATATTAGGATTAAATAGTGGAAATTTATGCGTATATATAGAAAAACAAGGTAATGATGAAATGGTTTGTCATCATTCTCAGTATGGAATGATGATAGAAAAAAGATATTTTGAAAGTATTCTTAAAGTTGGCAATCAAGAAATCGACGATTTTATTGATATAGCAAATTTGCGTGCAAAAGAGTGTTTCTTTATCAACAATCAAAAACTAAGCTATACAGATCGGGACGATATAATAAGAGAAGCAGTGGAAAGTGACTTTGACGTTTTGTCACAATATAGTAACGTAAAAAGCATTTTTTTTGATGAAGAGCCAGTTAATAGAATGGTCAATGAAATGGAAAAGTTCAATTTACGATCTTCAAGAGCTGTAAAAGAGGAGGTATCAGATAATTTCAACTGTAAGGTAGTGAGTTTAGACTCAATTTTATATCTTTCTCCCGATACATGGAAAATATGGGTAAATGGAAAACTGTTTATAAATACCAAGGATTTAAAAGTGCACTCAGTCACTGAAAATTATGTAACTTTTGTATGGACCGTAGATCAAAAAGCAATAAAAAAGCATGCGAATGATTCTCAAAATGTATATTTTGGATATGGGAGTATTATGTTTACGCTTTATCCAAAACAAAAATTTGACTTGGATGGCTTATCTATTAAATAACTTAAATATATATGCGCTTGTAGCTCAGTTGGATAGAGCGTTGCCCTCCGGAGGCAAAGGCCGTGGGTTCGAATCCCTCCAAGCGCACTTTTAATTAAATTTGACAATAGTATTTTCACATAAGATAATAAAAGGATTTATTTAGAGCATAATTATGTCTGGTGGTACCATAAACAAAGTCATACTAGTTGGTAATTTAGGAAAAGATCCTGAAATTAGGACTACACAAAATGGAAAAGAAATGGCAAGTTTTTCAATAGCCACGTCTGAAAGTTGGACTGACAAACTTTCCGGTATGCGCTCTGAAAAGACAGAGTGGCATAATATCGTAATTTTTAGTGAAGGATTAGTAAAAATCGTCAAAGATTTTGCACGCAAAGGCAGTAAAGTTTATGTTGAAGGTTCTTTGAGAACTAGAAAATGGACTGACCAAAACGGTGGTGAAAGATACACAACAGAGGTGGTTCTATATAATTTTAATAGCGCTCTTACTCTCTTGGATTCACGAAATAGTGCGCCAAATTCTGATTACAAGCCAAGTGAATACAAACAAGGTGAAACAGAACAAAAAGATAAACACGAAAGTTTTGACAACGATATAAAAGATGAACTACTCGACGATGAAATACCATTTTAACAATTTAAATTGAAATCTACATTTTTATGGACTGCTTGTGTTACTCCTTTTAATTGCAATGGGGATAGCATAGATTATAGCAGTTTGCAGCGTTTACTGACAATGCAAGTTAAAGCTGAAAATGGCGTAGTGTTGCTGGGTAGCACAGGTGAGAGCCTATCGCTTACTGATTCTGAAAAACGCGAGTTAGTTGAATTTGTATGTAAGCTAAAATTAAATACAAAAATTATAATTGGCGTACCAGGGGTGAATCTATATCAGGCTCTTGAATGGCTTGATTTTTGCAAGGGTATGCCTATTCACGGCTATCTAATGACAACTCCCATTTATGCAAAGCCCGGAATTATGGGGCAGACTTTATGGTTTGAAAAGCTACTTGAAAGAGCACATGTGCCGGCTATGCTTTATAATATTCCATCAAGAGCAGGAGTGAGTCTCCACGCTGAAACTGTACGCAACTTATCCAGCCATGAAAAATTTTGGGCTATCAAAGATTCCAGTGGCACCGTTGATACTTTAGCTCAGTATAAGAAAGTTGCACCAAATATTGAGGTCTTTTGCGGAGATGATAATATGATATCTGATATGGCCGCTTATGGTGCGGCTGGTCTGGTTTCTGTTGCTGCCAATGTTTGGCCGCGTGTAGCGCATGAATACGTTAAGCAATGTCTGAACGACGAACTCTCTTCACTGTCATTCCAGCGCGTGACGCTGGAATCCAGAAGGAAACCTGCTCAAATGACAGAAAATGACATGAAAAGTTCAACAGATATCTGGCAACAAGCCTGCAAAGCACTATTTATTGCCAGCAACCCAATACCTACTAAAGCACTTTTGCATGATATTGGTCTTATAGAACATCAAACTGTCCGCCTACCGCTCAGCACAGAAGACTTGCCGTCTGTTGATGAGATAAAAAAAGCAACCGAAATAATTCTAAATTTGGAGAAAGTTAATCATTGTTGTCATCCTATGGCTTGACCCACAACTGTACGAACACTGCAATATGGTACGATATCACATAGTAAACGACGTCATGAAGGTAGCTGACACTGGTTCCTTTATGACGGCAGTGCTTGACACTGGGATGGCTTTGTTGCATCGCACCTTATGCGGTAGTAATTTACGATAAATTCATGTAGCCATTTCGAATTTAGCCATACCAATGTCAGTAAATTGATTGTATCTGTTCAGGCAATGGCGTCAACTTAAGGAAAAATATCAGCGATAGTGTATAAAATTTCTCTCTAAATTTTTTATCATTAAATTATCCAAAGAGTGCAATAAACAGCACTTTTGTTTCTGTTTTATTTCAACAAAGAAATCTAAAATGTGTCCTTAAGTTGACGCCATTGCCTGAACGGATACATCCAAGTGTCATTTGAGCACTCCCAAACTTATCACTTTATGCCACTGGTCTTCATCTAAAATTTCTACACCTAATTCCACTGCCTTTTTATATTTGGATCCTGGTTTTTCTCCTGCAATTAGGTAGTCAGTTTTAGCAGAAAGATGTGAGCTGACCTTTGCTCCTAGAGTTTTGGCTCTTACTTTTGCCTCTCCTCTACTCATAGCAAGTAGCCTACCAGTAAACACTATAATTTTATTATTTAAAACAGAGTCACTAGAGTTGGAGCTCGCAGGAAGAATTTGAAGACAAGCAGTAAGATCATTTAACATTTTGATGTTATGTTCCTTAGAAAAAAATGATTCCAAAGATTCAGCCACTTTTTTTCCTATGCCGTCTATACCTACTAGCTCAGTATTATCTGATGACAGTTCAATCATCGAATTATACCAATTATCATAAGAAACATAATAATCTGCGAGCAATTCTGCTGCAACTTGGCCAATAAATCTAATACCTAAAGAAAATATAAACCTATCTAGAGTTATTACCCTTCTGCTTTGTATAGCATTTAATAAATGAGCTATTGATTTCTTGCCCCAACCAGACTGTTCTTCCAGATTAAATTCATCCAATTTTTCTTCTAAAGTAAAAATATCATGGATTTGTTTTATCAGACCAAGGTCGTAAAAAAACTCTATCTGCTTATCACCAAGGCCAACAATGTCAAATGCATCTTTCGATACAAAATGCTTTAGTTTTTCTATTATTTGAGCTTTACAGGCAAATTCCTCAGGACATCTTACTGCCGCCTCTCCCTCAACCTGACGTACTTTACTACCACATTCAGGGCATACTTCAGGAAACACAAATTCAGGTGTATTTGGAAGACGAGAATCTCTGCTTACTTCAACGATCTGGGGAATTACATCCCCTGCTCTTTTGATTGTTACAATATCTCCCTCTCTTATGTCTTTACGTTTTATCTCATCTTGGTTATGCAGACTTGCTCTACTAACTAGCACCCCACCAACATTGACTGGCACTAAATCTGCAACTGGAGTTAAAACCCCTGTTCTGCCCACCTGTATAAATATCTTGTTTAACTTTGTTTTTGCATAAACCGCAGAAAACTTGTATGCAAGTGCTGAGCGCGGTGCTTTGTGAGTATTCCCTAGACGATTTTGTAGTACCAAATCATTTACTTTATAGACTATTCCATCAATATCATAATCCAAGTTATAGCGACAATTATAGATCTCGTTATAGAACTTCAGCATTCCATCCAAACTACTCGTTAAGGACTGATGCTCATTTACGCAAAAACCAAGTGCCTCAAGCTTATTTAGTATTTCACTTTGACTTTTCTCTGCCCCACCAATTAAAGAATAAGCAAAATATCTAAGTGGTCTACTTGCTGTAATGTTTGCATCCAATTGCTTTAGAGAACCAGCGGCTGCATTTCGAGGATTGGCAAATTCATCGTTTTCATTTAACTTTAAAAAGTCGCTGTTACTGATGTATATTTCACCTCTTACTTCTAGTCTTCCTTGCACACCTTGCAAAAACTTAGGAAAGCCTTTTATTGTTGCAACATTGTGAGTGACATCTTCTCCTACAAAACCGTCGCCTCGAGTTGCAGCTTTAACAAATCTTCCATCCTCATAAATTGCAGAAAACGACAACCCATCAATTTTTGGCTCACATAATATCTCTATTTTGTCCTCAATTAAAAACCTCTTTATTTTAGACAAAAATTTCTCTACACCTTGTTCATCATAAGCATTCTCAAGGGAAAGCATAGGTTCTTGATGTTCCACCTTAGAAAACCTCTCATCAGGTGAAGCACCAACACTATCTTGTGTTGCATAAGCTTCTGGAAGTTGTGCCTTTATTTCAGCTAACTTTTTCTTCAGTTCATCATATTCAGCATCACTTATTTCTGGCTTATTTTTTTGGTGATATAAAACATTATGATAATTTATTTGATCTTGTAGTTTTTCTCTCATCTTTTCTAAGTTAGTCATGATACCAATATAATGCTACATTAGCCTTTGTCGTCAAGCTGTGAATTTTCTTGAATTTATCATATGGTCTTAATCCATCAAATATCAAAGGTGCCACAATGCTATAGCCATACTTATTCTTCTCTTGCTCAATTGTATTAGCAGATCTCACTTGCTTTAGCCATATGTTTATATAAAATTAAAATAAATTAGAGTAAACAATATTGCTATTTAAATGCTAACAAGATTCGCTCCAAGCCCAACTGGCTACCTCCACGTAGGAAACGTACGAACTGCTTTGGTTTGTTGGATGTACACACGCAATCAAAATGGAAAATTTTTACTCCGTTTTGATGATACTGACCTTCAGCGTTCAGATGTCAAATATATAAATGATATCATACAAGACTTGAAATGGATTGGCATAGATTGGGATGCAAGTTTCAAGCAATCAGAGCGCTTTGAGCGTTACAATGAGGTGTTTTTGCAGTTAATAAAAGAAGGGCATATTTATGCATGCTATGAAACAAGAGAAGAGTTAGACATTAAACGAAAATTGCAGTTAAAACAAGGACTTCCCCCGGTATATGACAGAAGCGCGTTACTTCTAACTGAGCAAGAGAAAATTCGTTATGAGCAAGAAGGAAGAAGACCACATTTTAGATTTAAATTGGATAGAAATGAAGTTGTTAAATGGAATGATGAAGTTAAAGGTGAAATAAATATTGCAACCAGTAGCGTCAGCGACCCTGTGGTAAAAAGAGAAGATGGAATTTACACATACATGTTACCTTCTGCTATCGATGATGTTGACTTTAATGTAACTCATATTGTACGCGGGGAAGATCATGTAACTAATACCGCAGTTCAGATCCAAATGATTAAAGCATTAAAAGCGAAAATTCCTATGTTTGCTCACCTTTCTCTGCTACATTTTGATGATAGCAAGATATCGAAACGGAAAGGCGGGCTGGATATCAAGTCCATAAGAGAAGATGAGACTGAACCAATGGCGCTAACTAGCTATTTAGCAAAACTTGGAACATCTGATCCGATAGAAGCTCATGTTGACATACAGTCTTTAATTGACTCATTTGATATTAAAAAATTTAGCTCAGCATCTGCACAATTCAGCTTGAGTGAAGTATACAAGCTAAACAGCAAAGTGCTGCAACAAATGCCATTTGAAATGGTGCAAGACCGTTTAAATCAAATTGGAGTGGACTCCTCAGAGTTTTGGTATTTTATAAAGAACAATATAGAAAGGTTTTCTGAGGTGGCTAAGTGGTGGAAAATATGCAAATCTGATATAGAGCCTGTGATTCTTGATAAGGAGCTTATAAAAATTGCGTTCAATGCATTGCCCCAAGGTGATTGTAATGAAAACACGTTGTCAGAATGGGTCAAAACTATTCGACAAACAGTGGATATAAAGGCAAAAAACCTATTTACGCAGTTGCGTTCAGCTTTAACAGGAACAGAAACAGGACCAGAGCTCGCTAAACTATTAATTTTTATCGGCAAAGAAAATATCATTGCAAGGTTAAAAGAAAAGTGAAAACTAAAGAATTATAGCTAATGCAATCCCTACATTATACCGCGATTCATTCGCGGTATCTCTTAGCCGCTAACAAGTAGCGGGATGACGATTGTCAGGGTGTCATTCCAGCGCCCCTATGATGTCATCCGAGTAGCCGACACTGGTTTCCATCCAAGACGGTGTCATTCCAGTGCTTGACACTGGAATCCAGACTTTAATTGTTATACTTGTAAATAATCTGGTGAAAATAAACGTTCATCTCAAAATGCAGTATTTTTGTTGAAATAGCTCAACTGGATCCCAGTGTCTGGGCACTGGGATGACACCATAGGAGGCTACTTGGATGACAGCAGTCCTACGTCATACCGCCGCAGTATCTCTAGATCCCGCTAACAAGCAGCGGGATGACGGTTGTCAGGGTGTCATGAAAGTAGCTGACACTGGAATCCAGAAAAAAAGAAATATGTATCAGCTACTTTCATTTGCTGCGCCTCAAAAATAAACGTTCATGTAGCTGTAAGTCAAGCCATAAATCCAGTATAAAGACCTTTAATCATTGGCTTCGTAGTACTTTTCAACCAACTTATTAAGTAACCTTACACCAAAACCTACTGCTCCTCTTGGGCAAATGTCAGTACCTTTTTCGTGCCAAGCAGTGCCTGCGATATCTAAATGTGCCCAGCAAGTTTCATTCACAAAACGCTGTAAAAACTGTGCAGCCATTATGCTATCTCCACCAGAGCCTACAGGAGCAATGTTTTGAACATCAGCAATCGGTGAATCAATAATTTTGTCATAAGTTTCATTCATAGGAAAACGCCATAACTTCTCACTTACTTCATTTCCTGCATCAATCAGACGGTTTGCTAATTCATCATGATTTGAAAAAAGACCAGCATATTCGTTATTTCCAAGTGCAACCACTATAGCACCAGTTAAAGTTGCAAGATCAATCATAAATTTTGGTGAGAATCTGTCTTGCGTATACCATAAAGCATCTGCAAGTATGAGCCTTCCCTCTGCATCGGTATTCAACACTTCTATCGTCTGTCCAGACATTGAAGTTACTATATCACTCGGTCTTTGAGCATTACCATCCACTGCATTTTCTGCAAGTGCGACCACACCGATCGCATTTACTTTTGCTTTTCGTCCTGCTAAAGCATGCATCACCCCAACCACAGTAGCAGAGCCTGCCATGTCATATTTCATCGACTCCATACCACGTGAAGGTTTGAGCGATACTCCACCAGTGTCAAACGTTATGCCTTTACCAACAAAAGCTATTGGCTTTTGTTCTTTAGCAACTCCATTCCATTTTATCACTACTAATTTTGGTTCTTTACTACTTCCTTGTGCAACTCCAAGCAAGGCTCCCATTTTTTTCTCTTCCATCTGCTTTTTATCAAGCACCTCGATTTCAAGGCCAAGCTTAGTAAGTTCTTTTTTTATATGATCAGCATAGGATTCTGGATATAGAATGTTAGGAGGCTCTGTTATAAAAGAGCGCGCAAGGAATATACTCTCACCTTCTTGCCTTAAGTGCTCAAATGATCTTTCAGCATTACTTAATTGCTCATCTTTTACTAATACGGTAATCTCCTCTACCTCTGTAATTTTCTCATCCTTTTTAGTTTTATACTTATCAAACTTAAAACTACGCAGAAACGCACCATATGCAACATTTGCTGCACTACCTTCGATTAAAACCGCTGCTTTTTTAATTTTTAATCTGCTTAGCTCACAATATATTTTACCACCAATATTTAATTCTTTATTTTCATTCCATTCATCCTTCTTACCCAGTCCAACAACTATAACATTTTTTTCTTCTGGCAAAGCAGTAGAGAAAAATTCACCAAAACTTCCATTGAAATCGCTAAATTGCTTTATATTATCTATGACCTGTTTTCCTTGCAAAACTCCGCCATCATTTACGGTTTCGTTGTCTTCAAATAAACCCATTACTATTGTTTTAAAATCGGGCGAAATTTTAGAAATTGTTATTTTCATTGCTGGCATCTCCATTGCAAATAATTGTAAACTGTACATAAAACACAGCAAAAACATCAGTAAGATATTTTTCATATACATCCTAAGTACAATAACACTTAAGTTTACTATGGACTCCCTTACATGCAAGGTTTTTTATCTTTTATTAGAGAACTTATTATATCCGCCCAAGGTAATGTTAAACGTATAGGTTTTTATGACCTGATCACTGTAAGTAAATGGTGTTATGAGAAGGCTTGCAAGCCCATTACTAACAAAATCTCCAAGAACAGGATCAGCACAATTATCGCAATTATGGTCAGCAAAAAACATTTGCGTTGTGAATTCTGGAAAATCTGGATGTTGAACTAGAAAGTTGATATGTGGAGCTCTATCACCAATTTTACCAGGTGCTATCGTAACAAAATTATAATAGCCAAGATTATTCACTACAAACCTTCCTGATCCAGCAAAATTCGGATCATCCTCTATATTCTTATCGTAATGGTTCACGCCGCGTGAATTCGCGTGCCATATAGAAACTACAGCATTTTGTATTGGTAAACAGTTTATATCAGTAATTCTACCCACTATGTGTATTAATTCTCCTGTTGCACTATTTGGAGAACCAGGTTTCCTTCTTAAATTGTTTGAAGAGCTAAAATTTTTTGGCCTTGCATCAAGGTCATATATTTCCGGAGTTTCAATGCAGTTGAGCAAAACAGGATCAGCTGCAAATAGCGGCAAACTGAATACCATTTGTACTAAAAACGCTAATAAGATATTTTTCACATTCATTTTATTTATAATAGACTTCTTGCATAACCATATAACAAACTTTTATTGGAAATAGAAACGAAAAAACTTGCTTGACACCCTTCGCCAGCCCCTTATCATGAAACTGAAGGTATTCAGTTATCTTCATCTGTGCAGATTAAACAGCAAGAAAACAACGTAGTTGGCGTCTTATTTTTAATTTTTTGCACTATGTGCACC
>NZ_LYUY01000199.1:0-411 GCF_001675785.1 Wolbachia endosymbiont of Nomada ferruginata | reverse complement strand
GGAGGATCCAAAGCATAATTATTTAAGTTAAACCAATAAAGCAATGCTTTAAACAACTTTTCTTCTTCCTTTTCCTTAGTAACTTGCTGTTTTTTAGGTTCCTCATTAGAAACCTCAGGATTTAAGAATGTTGAATCATCCCATGCTATAGGAGAAGAAATCGATGATGATCTACTCAAAGATAGCTGTGATTGATCACCAGTGGATTGACTTGAATCTATTTTCCCCGGCACCAACTGAAACAGCCCCCCTTTTCCTCCCTCTCTTTCTGATCCTTGCGTGGGAGGACTCTCTAACCCTTCATCACGACTTCGCTTGGGAAACTCCTGTTTCGGTGATGACAATTCAGTTAAGCCAGAACTTGGACCACCACTTGAAGAACCAGAATCCTTAGGTTTCGGAGGTGAATTA
>NZ_LYUY01000058.1:0-8156 GCF_001675785.1 Wolbachia endosymbiont of Nomada ferruginata | reverse complement strand
AAGATTTATTGAGAAAGATACAGGGCACTGTTTTCCACTAGGAACAGCGAGCACATTTACAACATATTTTGCACCAGCAGATTTTAATGAGACAGTAAATACACTTGGACAGCCACTATATGCAAAACAAGAGCCAAGAAGATTTGATAGAGGGACTGATTTGCATACGCAGTCAAACCCTCTGCCAATGTGCCACCGTCCAGCAATACTAGTCAAGATCGTTGTAACATAGGTAGAGCAAATATAAAGCGGTGTGAGGCAGAAGAATGCTTTACCTCTTCTTAGCATATAAATGTTAGTATATAGCGGAGAAACGTGCAAGAGAATATTAAGAGATTATTTAAAGCCCAGAACAGATAAAATCTGTAAAACCAAAAAGAAACTCCCTCTTTACTTTATGTTCTTTGGGTATAGTGTTATGAAGAAGCGCTTCTGCAGCTATAACCGAAACAATCAATGGTGCTATAAATGCCCGTTTGAAAGCATGGTTTTGGGGGAAATGGTAAAACCATTGATGGAGTTCTTTTTGGGCTACCTCGTTTAGAAGATTGTATAACCTAACCGTCCCAAGCTGAAGTGCTTCTTATCATAATAATATAGGAGGGATTTTATATGGCAGAAGCAAAAAGTAAATTAAAAACAATAAACCTTGATGCAGCAGGGATTGATATTGGCTCGACTGTACATTATGTATGTGTACCTGAAGGAAGAGATGAACAACGTATCCAAAAATTTGGGTGCTTTACAGTAGATCTACACAACTTAGCAAAGTGGTTAAAAAAGTGTCAGGTTAGAACTGTAGCCATGGAGTCAACTGGAGTATATTGGATTCCCTTATTTCAAATATTAGAATCACATAAATTTGAAGTAAAATTAGTAAATGCGCGACATGTCAAAAATGTGCCTGGTAGAAAGTCTGATGTTCAAGATTGTCAATGGCTGCAACAATTGCACAGCTATGGACTGCTTCAAGGATCATTTAGACCGGATAATCAAATGTGTGTACTGCGTAGTTACGTTAGACAACGTGCTAATCTAATTGAAAATGCAGCTAAACATACTCAACGTATGCAAAAAGCGCTAATTCAAATGAATATTCAATTACACAAGGTTATTAGTCATATTACTGGGATAACTGGTATGAAAATCATTGAAGCTATAATTGAAGGCGAAAGAGATCCTGAGAAATTGGCTAAATTCAGGGATGCACGAATAAAAAATGATCAGTCTACTATAGCAAAAGCGTTAGCTGGTGATTATAGAGAGGAACACTTGTTTGTGCTAAAACAAGAATATGCAGCATATACTTTTTTTCAAGAGCAAATAACGGGATGTGATAAAAGTATAGAAAATTACTATAAAACATTTGAAACAAAGTCGAATGAGAACAGGGCATTGAATAAGACACGAAAGAGAAAACAGAAGAATAGTCCAGATTTTGCCGTAGATGAAGATTTATATCGAATAACGGGGATGGATTTTACTAGAGTTCCAGGACTTGATGTATTAAGTGTACAGGCTATCATTTCAGAAACAGGTATAAATCACAATAAATGGAGGACAGAAAAGCATTTTTCTTCCTGGCTCGGATTAAGTCCTGCTAATAAAATTACAGGAGGGAAAATTATTGGAACAAGAACTCGTAAAGTTGTTAATCGTGCTGCAACTGCCTTGCGACTTGCTGCTCATTGTGTATCAAGAAGCAACACTGCACTTGGTGCATACTGCAGGAGGTTAAAGAAGCGACTAGGGATACCAAAAGCGATCACTGCTACAGCAAGGAAATTAGCATGTATTTTTTATAATATGCTAAAATATGGACAAGAATATGTAGAAAAAGGAATGAACTATTATGAAACACTCTACAAAGAGAGAGTAGTCAAAAATTTGACTAAAAAAGCAAAGGAATTTGGTTATATACTAATGAAAGAGGAGCCGATAGATGAAGAAGGTTCTTAGGAGTTTCTTAGAAGATTGTTTTGCCCATTTAGGAGAAGTGGCTTTATATAAATCAAAGGATAAGTCATATATGGTACAGGTATTAAAGCAACAGCCAGATAAATTATACGAGATTGGTGAAGGACAATTTGTGGGAGAGATGCTTTTTCTTGAGGTAAATGTTTTTGATGTACTGAGGCCAATGGTGGGAGATATTTTTGTTATTGATGGTCGTAAATATAAAGTATATTCTCCACCACTGCGAGATAATTCAGGAATAGTATGGAATATAAAATGTACAGTACTTGGAGAGAAGGATGTTTAACATTGAGGTTAATGAAAATATTGAGAGAATTATTCACAACATTGATGCTAACAAAGCCAAAATAGAATTGGCAGCGGTAAGAGCGCTAAACAAAACGGCATTATGGTTAAAATCTCAGGCTGTCCGAGAAATCAGTGAAGAAAAGCAAATTAGGCTAAAAGTAATTAGAAAAAGACTAAGAATTATCAAGGCAAGGAAAAGCACTTTGAAGGTTTTAATTAGAGCATATCTGTATGATATGAGAATGAGAAATATAAAACAAGCAAAAATAAGAACAGCATTTAATGATGCATTTATGGCAACGATGCCAAGAGGCTATCGTGGTATTTTTAAACGTGTAGGAAGAACAGCACTACCGATACAGGAGGTTAAACTACCACTTGAACCTGAGGCTTCAAGGATAATAGAAAATCTTGTTAATTATGAAGTTGAAAGGATATTTGAAAAATATTTTACACATGAGTTATTTTATGACGGCATTTTGGACTAATTTACATGAGGCAATCTGTAATACGCTAAAGGCAGAGATACCAGCAATTCAAACTTGTGAGGTTTATCCAGCAATAAGGAAAGAGTTAGCAGCTCCAGCGGTATTTATAGAAATTGTCAAGTCTAGAGCAAGGAAAAGATCCAGGAACAGAGGAGCTAGCGCTGAGAGCAAAATTTGAGGCACGAATAGTGATCGATAGCACAATAGAAAATGCCCCTATTATTGTCAGATCATTAGCTGCTGAGGTTGCCAGAGTAGTAAATAAAAATACTTGGAACGTGAAAAATGTTTCACCAGGAGAATTTATATCAGGAGGAGGAGATGATTTTAGGCCAGAGCTCGATGCATATTTAGTGTGGATGGTAGACTGGGCGCACGAATTGCATGTAGGGCGATCGATTTGGGAAGTGAGTAAAATAAAACCTCATTTAATCGATGTGAATGTTGGAAAGTAATTTTGCAATTTCAGAATTGCGGAGGAAATTGGCCAACATTGTCCGTATAGGCATTGTCGAAAAAATAGATTATGAAAAAGCTAAAGTAAAAGTTAAAATAGGTGAACTTGTAACAGATTTTCTTCCATGGATAACAAATAGAGCTGAAAGTTGGTCACCACCAAATATTGATGAACAGGTAATAGTATTATCACCATTGGGAGAATTGTCTTTGGGGGTGGTGTTACCGGCAATATATCAGGAAAAATACCCTCCTCCAGAGAATAAAAAGGAAGTAAATAGTGTAAAATTTCAAGATGGGACAAGATTTACATATGATAAAGAGAAACATCATTTAGAGATTGAAGTAGTAGACAAGATAACACTGAATGTTGGGGAATCAAGTGTAGAGATAACAAAGAGCGAAATAAAACTAAAAGCAAAAAGAGTAAATCTAAATTAGGGAAAGGAATGAATAAATCAGTTATACGCCTAGGAGATCACTGTGAAGGAGCGTTGCTGCATTTTTGTATAAGTGGAAGCAGAGATGTATTTATAAACGGAAGACCTGTCTGTAGGCAAGGAGATAATTTTAGTGAAGGAAAAGTAATGACACAAGGGTCGAAAGCAGTGTTTGTAAATGGCAAAGCCATTGCTCGTACTGGTGACCTAATTTCCTGTGGAGCAATAGCAGAAGAAGGGAGTGATAACGTTTTTGCAGGGTAAATAATATGCGTGGTATGAGTTCTGAAACTGGTAAAACAATAAGTGGTATAGAGCATTTAAAACAATCAATAGTTGATATTTTAACTACGCCAGTTGGCACTCGTGTTATGCGCCGAGATTACGGATCAAGGTTATTTGAGCTGATTGATCATCCAATTGTACCTGGTTTTGCACAAGAACTTTATGCAGCAGTTGCAGAAGCATTAGAAAAGTGGGAGCGTCGATTTAAGCTTAAACGTGTACAAATAACAGAAATAAAAGAAGGTAAAGTAACTCTCATTTTAGAAGGAATCTATCTGCCAAATGGAAAGCTGATCCGCCTTGATGGTATTATAGTATAAGGTAGTAGGATGAAAACACCAAATATTGTCGAAACATTAAAATTTGAGGAAATCTTTTCTCGCATGAAAGAAGAGTTAGTTCATAGAGATAAAAATTTTTCTGCGCTAACTGAGAGTGATCCAGCAATAAAAATCCTGGAAGTGGCAGCCTGGCGTGAACTTTTGCTTAGGCAAAGGATTAATGATGCAGCAAAAGCAAATTTACTTGCTTTTGCAAAGGACAATGACCTTAATCTCTTAGCTGAATTTTATGGCGTTGTGCGGAAGGAATCAGAGGATGATGAATCCTTAAGAAAGCGGGTAAAAGCCAAAATTGTTGGTTGGTCAACAGCAGGAAGCAAAGAGCATTATCGTTATCATGCATTATCTACTGACACAAGAGTAAAAGATGCGCAAGTGGTATCACCTATACCAGGAAGTGTACAGATTTCAATACTTTCCACAGAAAATGATGGAGTACCTTCAGAAGAATTGCTAGAGATCGTCAGAAATCACGTTATTCGCGATGATATTCGTGTATTAACAGATACGCTTACAGTTATTGGCTGTGGTATTATTCCCATTACTATTCATGCTAAAGTGCATATTTACCCTACTGCATCCAAAGATGTTATCGAAGCTGCAAAGGAACAATTTATCAAAGATCTTGAATCTGCTAAAGGTTTAGGGTGGAATGTTACCAGATCATGGATTATTGCCCACCTCTTTATAGAAGGTATGCAGAATATAGAGCTTACAGAGCCGATAGAAGACATCGTCGTGCAAGATAATGAATGCGTTACTTTAAATAATTTAAGTGTTAGGTAAAAATTGGTGATACTTCCTCCAAATGCTTCAAAGCAAGAGCAAATACTTACAGACATAATTAATTATTCTCTTGATGCAAATTCTCTACGGGGATTTAAATTTAACCCACAGACTGAAATGTTGCCGTGGCTAGTAGCGGAATACGGCTTGGGAGAAATTTTATCCTGGGGTAAGAAAGCTACTAAGAGTGCATTAAAAGAATGGGTCTTAGCTAAGCAAAACGGAATAAGATTTCAACGTTTGCGCGGTACACCACAGTCACTGAAGATGGCGCTGAAGTGGGCAAACATTGATAATATTACCATTCAAGAAGAACCACCAGGAGAGCATTTTGCTGAATTTCAAATTGGCATCTCTGATGTTCCTAATGACTTTTTTGTCGATAGTGTAATTGCTCTGGCAAAACTTTCTGCACCGGCAAGATCTCGATTAATGCGAATATTCAATGACTATTACAATGCTCAGCGGTTTATGTTAGATGAAAGTATTTTTGGAGATCTTCTTTCAGACTACTCAGGTGTAAAAATAGCAAAAGAAGGACCAGTATTATCGTTTGGAAGAAAAAACTCATTTGAGCTGAAAATAGGAAATCCAAGATTTAAATTTGGCACTTTTAGATCACATTATGATAGAAGTTACAGTAATGATTTATATAGGTTAGATGTTGCAATATTAGGAGAGACAGAACCTCACATGAAGAATTACAACGGTGCATATGAAAGAAATCATGAGTGGTACAACTTAGAAGCACTACATCCTCTACCACAGAGTTTATTGCCAGAAATTAAGTTTGCTAAAGCATTGATAGTATTGTCAGATAGTTGGAATTTAGGGGATATAAATGCTTGTTTTGCATCGACTATTTATGAAGAAATAGAGCATACATTTCACTTAAGTGAAGATAAACTTTCTGAGCAAATTTGGAACTTTCGATGCACACCGATTTTAGAGCGGTTTAGTATAACTTATTACTACGAAGCAAAGAGTTTTACTGATCAAAGAATAATAGAGTCTAATTTAATGGAATATCATGTTGATTGTCAAAATGATTCAGATTCAAAACAGAAAGATCCCATTCATGAGCTAGAAAATTACGTAGCAGCATTCTATCTAGGTATGGTTACTTGGCATGAACATCGCCACTTAAATCGCCCTTGGAAAGATTTTGATCCTATTATTGCAAAAAAATTGGACGTTTTTTCCACGGATCTTGTATATACATAATATCAACTGCACAATCAACTATGTCAGTACTCACACAATCAGGCAGAGCAGCTATTGCTGCGAGCATAAAAGAGCAACCAATACATCTTGCTTGGGGATCTGGAGATTCTACCTGGGAAAGCAGCTACAAAGTTGAAAAAACTTTTACAGCAGGCGGCAAGATAAGTTTAGATCACCACACTATTAAAGATGTAAAAGTTTATACAGGGCAAACAATTTATCAGTCAAGCATAGATTATATAGTTGATAGTAGCGCAGGCGCTATTGAGCGTGTAGAAAATGGTGCAATTATAGCAGATAGCGTAATCACTATAGAGTATACTCAAGACACACCACCGGAACTAATTACTTCTGCAACATTAATTAAGGAAGTTGGACGTCGTGTTGTTGATGAGGTTCTCTTCTGTACAGGTGATGAGAATGGAGAGCTTCTAACTCCTACAGGTAGGTTTAAACCCTCTAATGTACCAACCAATAACTTGTACCTTAAATTTACTTTCGATTTCACGGACGCAGCAAATCAAGTTATACGGGAGCTTGGGGTTATGGTTGGTACTAAAGTAAAAGAAGGATTACCTACAGGACAGAGATATTTTGAACTCCAAGACATAGAAGACCATGGGATTTTATTGATTTTGGAACATACAGTACCATTAATCAGGACTTCTGCTACAAGAGAGACTTTTTCATTTGTTGTAACCTTTTGAATTTTTCTAGAATAAAATGACTTTAAACGCCTATTATAACCGCTTTAATCCTGACAAAGAATACGAAAAAAGCTTATTTCTTGCAGGAAGAGGTCTACAGTCAGCAGAATTAAACGAAACCCAAGAATATGCTCTCTCTAAGCTTAAAGGCATAGGTGATGCAATATTCCGTGATGGTGATGTTATAACAGGAAGCAATTGTATTATAGATGCAAAAACTGGTAAAGCTACGCTTGAGGGAGGAAAAATCTATCTTCGTGGAGCAGTTAGAAAAGTAGAAGCAAAAGAATTTGTTATTCCACTGAGTACCACAGTGCGTATAGGTGTTTATTATCTAGAATCCACCATTACAGAACTTGAGGACGAAAATCTTCGTGATCCTGCTGTTGGTACACGTAATTATCAAGAAGTAGGGGCAGCAAGGCTTAAAGTTTCCACCATTTGGGGTTATCAAGCAGAAGGTCTTTCTCCACGTTTTTCTGAAGGAGAATTTTATCCAATTTATAATATTGAAAATGGAGTATTAATAGAATATTCACCACCACCACAAGCAAACATAGTAACTACCGCTCTTGCTCGTTATGACAAAGAAGCCAATGGTTCCTACGTTGTAAATGGCCTTGAAGTAATGTTTTTGCAAAGGGACGAAAAAGGTGGAGAAATATTTGTGATTAATGAGGGCAAAGCTCATGTTGATGGTTATGAGATTGAACTTCCTCACAGTATTCGTGTTTCTTTTGATGAAGATCCAGATATAAAATCAGTTGAATCAGAACCACATACTTTTCAGCCAAATAGCCAAAGAGTAATGGAACTTAAAGTTAATGATTTTCCAATAAGTGAAATTAAAAAGGTTCATATTCAGGAGCCATTGATCCGATACCTGACTCTGCAGTACTTGAGATTATTCAAATTAAACAAGGCAATATTATTTATGAAAACAGTACAGACTATAAGTTAAATGCAGGAAACGTTGATTGGTCATTACCCGGCAAAGAGCCAGCTCCTGGAAGTAGTTATCAAATAACTTATCGTTGCCGTACCCACGTAAGCCCTGAAGATATAAGTGAAGAGGGATGTAAAGTAAAAGGAGCAGTTGATAACAGCTTGGTTCTGATTGATTACACCTGGAAAATGCCACGCTTTGATTTAATTACTATAGAT
>NZ_LYUY01000057.1:0-8340 GCF_001675785.1 Wolbachia endosymbiont of Nomada ferruginata | reverse complement strand
AGAATTTCATATACCTAGCTATGAGTAGGGTTATGTTAAAGAGGGAATATGCTTGAATTTACTTGTTTCCGGACAACCTCTAACATCAATTCCCTCTTTTCTAAGTAGAGCGTTCAATACATTTATATCTATGTTGTTCTTTTGAAGAACAGAATGTAAAGGAGTATCTTTATTCTTATCTGCTAAATTAACATCGATTCCATCTTTTCCCAATAGGGCTTCTACTACCTCTTTATGGCCCTTTACAGCAGCCCAATGTAAAGGAGTGTTTCCACCTTGATCTTTTGCATTAACATCGATCCCTTCTACTACCTTTTTGTTGTTATCTCGAGCAGCCCAATGTAAAGGAGTCTTTCCATCTTGATCTGTTGCATTAACACTTGCTCCTTCACTTATTAGACGCTTTACTTCATCAATATCACCACTTTCAGCAGCCTCAAGTAATTCAGCTGCGTTTTGCAATAGAGTTTGTATGTCTTGATTAGCGGCTAAACCTAAAGGAGTCTCTCCTTTATCATCCTCTGCATTAACATTTGCCCCTTTGTCCAATAGATCTTTTACTATCTCTGCATGGCTATTTTCAGCAGCCCGATGTAAAGGAGTCTTTCCATCTTTATCTTGTGCATTAACATCGATCCCTTTTACTTTCAGTAGGGCATCTACTGCATCTTTACGGCCATGTGCAGCAGCCCAATGTAAAGGAGTCTTTTCATCTTGACCTACTGCATTAACATCTGCCCCATTATCCAATAGATCTTTTACTATCTCTGCATGGCCATTCGTAGCAACATAATGTAAAGGAGTGTTGTTATATTCATCTACTGCATTAACCTCAGCTCCTTCACTTATTAGACGCTTTACTTTATTAGTATTACCTTTTATAACAGCAGAAAACCAATCATTATTTATACTTTGTAAATTACTCATCCCATACCTCCTGTAAAACTATATTGTTATGATAAAGTCGTTAATAATCTATGAGCTCTCACCCCCTGTAAAATTATATTATCATGATAAAGTCATTAATAACCCATGAGCTCTGGATCACGCAAATAATGGTTATTCCCTGTGTTTTTCAGTACATTTGAGCTGGCTGTACATAAGAATTGCAATTGTAGAGCATGCTATTGTTAATAGTAAATTTGGTAAAATACCATAGCGAAAAAATTTTCCTACTATATATATTCCAATAGCCCCAAACATCATATTGCAGAATGAGAGGACTGCACTACCAAGCCCTATACCTTTGATCGTTTCTAAAGCAGAGGTTACGTTATTGCTTATTATTAATGCAAGTCCGATATTGGCTGGAATCCAGGCGACTTGAAGAATGAATATATTCAACTTGTCCGCGAAATAAAAATATACCAATAAACTATCGGATATTATCGGTAACACCAAACCTATTATTAGCATTTTGCTAACCCCTACTTTTGGTACATACCTTCTATTAATTAAAGTTCCAATTATGTAAAATATGACTATGATCGATATGAGGTAGCCAAAATACTGTACTTCAATGCCCATCGATTCAAATATGAACGGGTAATTAGCAATGTATGCCCAAAGCCACATGAAAGTTAATCCATGAATGGCTGAAAACCCAAGGAAACGATAATTTCTAAATATTGATATATATTGCTTGAAGATATTAGTAGTTATGTTAGTTATACTGGTTTCATTTTTATTTACAGTGAGTGTTTCTTGTAACTTAAAGTAGATAAAAATAAGTATAGCAATTGCTGCGAGTGACATAATAAAAAACAAAAATTTCCAATGATAACCATGTGAAATTATATAACTGCCCACCACTGGAGCTATTCCAGGTGAGAGTGCCACAACCATATTTAATTTTGAAATTACTCTCGAGTATTCACTACCCGAGTATATATCCCTTATTGCTGCATACCCAACAACACCTGCAACACCAGCCCCTGTTCCTTGTATGAAGCGAATTAGTATCAAGAGCGCAATGCTGTCGGCTATATAACACATGACACTTGCCAAAGTAAAAATTGTCATACCAATCAGCATCATTGGACGCCTACCATAATGGTCCGATAATGGACCATAAATTAAGCCAGATACCGCAAATCCAACTAGATTTAAGCTAATTGTAAGCTGCACTACACTGCCTTCTACTTTAAAATAATTGGCAATGCTTGGTAGTGCAACTGAGTATAGGTCAGTTGCCATATCGACAATTGCTACAGACAATATCATAATAAGAGAGATGATATTTTGCGAAAGAGCTGTTTTCACTTAATGATTTACTGGATTAAATATACTTAATTATAATGTATTTTTTTCATTAGTATATTAATTTAACTACTGAAATTAAGAGTAGCTATTCGAGAAAAAGCCTGTGAAGGCTCTATCCAGTAGGGTGTCATCCCAGTGCCATGACTACTTGGATCTAGTTTCCATTATACAATTTCATCAAAGCAGTTTACTTACTTGCAATTAAGTTTCTGGATCCAAGTAGTCATGGCACTGGGATGACAGGAGAAGGAGGCTACTTAGATGACACCCTCCTAGTGGATTCAAATCACAATGTTCGTACAGTTATGTGCTTTGACACTGAAATCTTAAGCTAAAATCATGAAAAGCACGAATTTCAATATCTTACCTTTGATTATTCACTTTAAGCTTTAAGTCTTCAACAGAAGATGCATTTGCCTCACTTACTACCTTTAGTGGTTCACCAAGGCTATGTTCCACTTTTGTCTCAAATTTAAAGCCCAATTTTTCGCAAAGCTTCTGAAAATATTCAACAATAACATCAAACAAATTCTTACCACTTACTTTGTAGTTTTTTAGCTCTTTAGGAATGGTAAGAAGTACTTTACCATCTTCATATGTTACATTTTTATCTTCACATTTCAGTTTAAACTCCGCTGAACTGCAAAAACCTGGTGTTTCGATATATGTACAATCATCATAGTTAAGCATTTTTGTATATTTCATGCTAAAACTAAGCTTTATACAATTGGGTTCACAACAATCCATAATATACTCTCTTGTCATACAGTTGCTTTGCGTTGACAAATGAAAAGATCCAAGAGCTTGACTCATATCATTAGGAAGAAAATGAGTATATCCGCCCTGATAATAGTTATTTATTAACTCCTCAATAATAGAGTTATTGGGAATTATTGCACCAACGTGTTTAAACATTTCTGTAAAAATTTGTCTGAGAAATGGACGATAATTCCCTTTTCCGTTTTCATCCCGTAGAATTAGATTTTTATGTTTTGAATACAGATTGTTAATAAATTCGTTAGTTATTTTTTGTCCGTTAATAGCAAGGCCGTGTGTTCTATTAAGATCCTTATATGTTCCCTCACCAGAAATTACTTCGTCCCAAGTGTTAGCTTTGAAATCAGCATATTTGAGCTTCTTCACTTCAGCTTTCAACGCATTGACCATTTCCTTTGACATGTTATATCTCTACCATTAATACCTGTATATTAATTCTAGCACTTACTTTATTAAATTTCAATTACTAAATGAATTTATCACTTTCACTTCCGTACTTTCCAGCGAGTCACCGTAAGTCACTGCTTTTAGGTAAAACTTTTTCCCCATTTGCACTTCGAAAGATATTATTGAATCATCAAGTAGAACAAATTTTTCACCTGCAGTCTCTTTAGTGCCTTCTTGCCCTCTAATTAGGTTGCTAAGCTTATATTTATTTTTATCTATAAGTTCAGCACTCTGGAATTTCACTATCTCTTTTCCAACCAGTGCTAAATTGCTTACATTTATAGTACTAACGTTAGTGCTTGTAAAACCCTCTTCTGTCATCCCAGTGCCCAGACACTGGGATCCAGGAGAAATATGGTCAAGCGCTGGAATGACACCATCACTTAAATAATGGTTATATGAAGAACTCAATACACCAAAACGTAACACTACTATAAGCCCCTCGTCGGTAGATTCCATTACATATCCGTAAGTAGACTGCTTATTTGTGCTTGCGATAGGCTTATAATCCTTATCGTTGTACGAAATAAAGAGCGTTGCTCCCTTCCAATTCCTTTCCTCACCAATTAAAGTAAAGCTTGCAATATTACCTTTAATATGCGGTAAATCTATCATTTCTACGATGGTTTTGCTGATATGAGAAGGAGGGTATTCCTTCAGCATAAGAGACCTTGTTGAAGGAAAAGAAAGCTTATATATGGAGCTGTCATAACCAACACCACTTACTTGAATGGACATGCTTTCAAATTTCGTTTTTATAATTCTCACCGTATGTTTTTTCTCACTGTCTAAAATCGTTATTACATCACTTGGCACAAGCCATGCATATTTTATCGGTAGCTTGAAATTGTATATATTTCTCTCTTGCCACGAAGAATAAAGTAAAACCTCAGCGATATTTTGCGCCTCCCCCTCCTCTATAATCAGCGGTATTTCAACTGTTATAGCAGTGCCTTGCTTTGGCAACTCAGCGTATTTAACATCAATTGGATAGCCAAAATTGCGGTTAAAGTAAACGATGTTAACTTTATTGTTTAAATCTAATTGACTGATATTAGCAAGTTTTGAATTGTTACTGAAAACCGTTTCACCAATTGGTATTTCAGTCGTAACTCCCCTGCCCTTTTGGACAAATTTCAGTTTAGAGTCCTGTTCAACCACATCAAAAAAATAGCAACTTTGCAGCATTTTAATAATTGAACGTACCGATTGCTGGTCATTTATCACATACCCAGACAATAACCCTTTGACGTTGCTTGTATCGAACTGATCGCTTTTTAAACCTGTTTTTTGTAACAGATCCGATAAAACATCGGAAATATTAAGCTGTGAAAGCTTTCCCTGAATCCAATGTCCTGTCTGCCAATTATGGCAGTCAGTCCACATATCACACAAATTGGGGAAATAAGGAAATGGCCTTGCATCCCACGCCCAGAGAAACATTTTTTCTACCATTTCCGAGCTTTGCCACTTCTTTAGCGTTCCTTCAATTGCAATTTTTTGCGAAAGAAAGCTCACCTCTCCGTTTGAATATCGTAGATATTTGCTCTCTATGCTGCCTTTATCAACAAACACATTTGGCTCATTAGTGCAGCCGTTCATACTGGGAAATCCATACTCAGTAAACCATATTTTTTTCATTTTTGGTTGCCATTTCGTTTTACTACCACATGGATTTATGTGAGTTTCACTCCACCATTTTGCTATGTTTTTCCACGCATACCTGCTGTCGTTATACTTTACTCTTTCAGGCTCACCCTTTGAGTAATCATAGAAATAATCATACCCCACTCCACTGCTCCAACCGCCCATTACATCTTCCGCAGAATAGCCAAAAGGAGGCTCTGGACCATCAGTCAGTGGAAAATAAGCATCTATGCCAACAACGTCGATGTACTCTGAAGACCACAGTTCATCCATATTATACCAACCATCATATGAATGGTATTCACTCCAATCAGCAGCGTAAGTTACCGTTACTTCTTTTCCAAGCTGAAGTTTTATTCGCTTTGCAAGCTTAACTAGCTCTATAACGGCAGGGTAATTACCTTGTTCATCTCTAATTTTGGTAAGCCGCACAAGTTCAGAACCGATGATAAACCCTTCCACTTTAGTTTGTTTGGCAATGCTTGCATAATGCTCTATAAATTTGTTATATTGATTCTCAAAAAAATCACTTATATCCCCAGGAGTCCCGCTCAATTTTCCTCGCCACTCTTTGTTCTTTGTGTCAAGCAAGGGCATTGGATAGAGCATCACCTTGTAGCCTCTGCTGCGTAACTCTTCTATATATCTTATCAACGCTGCATCACTAACTGTGCCACCATACATTGGGTTTCCACTCGCATCTTTTGAAATTAGCTGAGCATTATCTCTGGTTACACCCCCTACTTGCCAATCATCAGGTAATATTGCGGAATCATCTTGAAATTCAACTGCAGGATATATTTTACAATCTTTAATGTTCAGATCATTCACAAACCAATTGACTACTACCGATACCCTCTCAACATTTGGCAAATCTTCTTTTAATTGATCCAAAGAAAGCATTGCATCGCTCTTTTTAGTGTGGTTGTTGTGATTTACCCTTTGCGCCAGCCCATATGGGATATATTGGTTGCTGCTTATTTTCTCTTGCGCGATTTTCTTCTGTATTTTTGTATCATACACAAATTCTCCTGAGCCTGGTATAATATTGATATTTCGAATATTTTCTGCTATTGAAAATCCACTAGGCTTTAATGCAGTTTGCACTTCAAATGTGAATATCGGGACGCGATTGTTATAGTCTGCTAGAAGAAAATTCTTGATGACTATGTAAGATATTCCCCTATAAGCCGGCATGTTTCCTTCACCTTCAATTGATGACATAAATGGATCAGGATTTTGGTCTTCTGCACCGCGGTAAAAAGTATAATCTATTTCATCAAAGCTAAGTGATGTTGTATCTGCCCAGATTCTGTTTAATTTTTCTACTTTCCCCTTGCAGATCGCAATTGCAAGCGTTGCATAGTAATTATATGTAACGTTCATACCTCTTCCAATTTTACTTTTGGTGGTTATCGCCTCTTCTTTTATTGGCTGTGACCAAATAATGTTCCCTGCAACACGAGCAGTGCCATAGATAATTGGGATCGTTCTGCCGTAGGTTGAGGTTTGAACCTGCAGATTCTTTAGTCTCGCTCCATGCGTTACTTTCTGTTCTGCATCCAAACCAAATATTGCACCATCGAGCTGTGCACCAAGAAGAGCACCTAGTTCTGAGCCGATAATCTGGCCAATTGGCCCAAAAATGCTGCCTGCTTGACCAAAAATTGATGATAAAACTATTGTGGACATAATGATCCTCCTTTTGATAGATTTTTTTGAAATTGTTGAGAAAGATCCAAGTGTCACGCTACTTGGATGACACCTATAACCTTGTCATCCCAGTGCGTGACACTGGGATCAAGGAATTTTGATTGGACAACGAGTTGGTAAGTGTAAAGGTAGCTAATCTTATGTTAAAACACAACGTTTTTAATGGGATTGCGTGAAGACTGGATTCCAGTATCAGCTACTTGCATGACACCATCCTTTTTTCTGGATCCAAGTAGTCAAGGCACTGGGATGACAAAAACGGTACAGTCCGCGGTAGCGCGTAACGCTGGAATCTAGTACCTCATTCTCTTGTCATCCCAGTGCTTCCTCCTTTGTCATCCCAGTGCTTGACACTGGGATCCAGGAATTTTAATTGTAAGCAAGCACACTGAGTTGATAAGTATAAAAATGGCTGAAAAATAAACATTTTTGATGAGGTCACATAGAAAGCTGGATCCCAGTGTCAAGCACTGGGATGACACCCTTCCCTGGTGGACTCAAATCACAATGTTTGTACAGTTGTGCATAGGATGACGCAGATTAAGAATAAAAATCAAGGAAATTCAATAACTTACAATAAATAGTTGAAGTTTTTAATTAAGAAAAGCACATGAGTAAATCGTGTAGCTATAATCATTGTAAGCAACAATGAAAAAGTGCGGAAGTAGAAATTTGGGTTGACAAAATAAGAAAAAATATAGTATATTAATAATATTGATATTAACTTGAACTAATTATGCCAGCAGTAGTAAATACACCAGACAACATACAAAGACCGTCAAAATTAAAAAAAGCAAAAGAAATTCTGCTAGCTCCTGTAAGGTGGCTAATCACAGGTTTATTTATAGTATTACTTATAATGCTCATTATCTCGGCCCTAGTCTTTATTCTAGCCTTCATGGCATTGGATAAACTGTATCATCTTGCAGGAGGCAAAGCACCAGAATGGTTAGAGCAAAGAGCTGAAGCATTTATGGAGGCAGCACGTATTCCACAAACAACGCATGATACTGATGTAAATGATGCAATTAATATTAACGTTCAAAAGCTAAAAGAAAACTACGGTGAGCCTGATATTGATGATAAGTTTATAGAGGAAATAGAAGGATTTATTGATCAGTTAGAGTGCATAGCAAATGGCACACAAAAAGCTGCAGATAAAGATCAACTTACAGAAGATGAGAAAAAACATGCACTTGAGTGCTTGAAGCGTATAAAAAATAACCCTGGTACACATAGTGGAAGCGGGTTAACATTGAAGCAAGTTTTAAATTTAGTTTGGAAGGCTTGCAACGATCAAACTAGAGCAAATAATATAGCTATTAATACCCGCATATCACAGAGAAAATATCAACTGGTTAAACATTTAGTAGAATCGCAAACAGAATACGGAGTGCATGGTGGTCGTGGTTCAGAGGTTGTCCGGAAACAAGTAAATTCAAGCATATTCCCTCTTTAACATAACCCTACTCATAGCTAGGTATATGAAATTCT
>NZ_LYUY01000056.1:0-8407 GCF_001675785.1 Wolbachia endosymbiont of Nomada ferruginata | reverse complement strand
CTTGTTGGAACAAACTTATATGGACCAAAAGATAACATTTTTATATTTTTCTCGTTGACTTACAAGACGGTATCTAAAACCTCAGATGAAAACCTTGAAGAGTTAGCCGATTTACTTGAGGTCATACATGCATTAGGCAAAGAAAGTGGACTATCAATAGAACAAATTGAAGAAAAGCGTATCTCTAAAAAACAAGAGAGAGGTGGTTTTGAGAATCGTATCTACAATACTTATATTGAGGTGAATCCTAAGAGCATCGATTACTATCACAAAAAATCTTCAGATTATCCTGAGATAGTAGTTGTATAGTTCAGATTATTAAATAGACTTCTTGCTTGACCACTTGTCATATAAATGACTTGACACTAGGATCCATAGGACTTATTTTTATAATATGTAAAATTATTATGTTTATGTACTTGCGAGTAAGCGTACCAATTACAATAAGACATGGAAAATATGAACATAACTATACACTCACAAGAAGATTTTGAATTTATGCGCAAGGCTGGCAGGCTTGCTGCTGAAACTCTTGATTTCATTGCACCATGCGTAAAGGTAGGGGTGACAACCAATGAGTTAAATGATCTATGCCATGACTTTATAATTAATGCAGGTGCAATTCCAGCACCACTAAACTATAGGGGGTATCCAAAATCAATTTGCACTTCAAAAAATGCAGTTGTGTGCCATGGTGTTCCTGATGATAAACCGCTTAAAGATGGAGATATTTTGAATATTGACGTTACGGTGATTTTAAATAGCTGGCATGGTGATACAAGTCGCATGTTTTGGGTTGGCAAGCCATCAATAAAAGCAAAACGTTTGTGTGACGCTACTTATCATGCATTGATGGAAGCAATTAAACAAGTTAAACCCGGCAATAAGTTAAATGAAATAGGGCTCGCTATAGAGAAATATATTAGAGATTTTGGATATTCTATCGTACGCAGCTACTGCGGACATGGTATAGGAAAAGTCTTTCATGCTCCACCAAATGTAGTGCATTTCTATGATCAAGATGAAAATCTTGTCTTGAAGGAAGGTATGTTTTTTACAATAGAGCCAATGATTAATGCTGGAAAACATGAGACTCTGCTCAGTAAACTTGATGACTGGACAGTGACAACACGCGATCTTTCACTTTCTGCTCAATTTGAACATACGCTCGGAGTAACTAAAGATGGTGCTGAAATATTCACATTATCACCTAAAAATTGGCACTTCCCGCCATATAATTAGATTTTTTTGAACTCTGCAACTATTTGGATCTTGAAGAAAGCTCACCCTTAGTTTGCGATATAGCAACTAGCCCAATTAATGCACAGAAAATCATGTAAAAACTAGCTGAAGTCTCTTGTCCTGTAACCTTGATAATTGTTGTGCATATAAATGGTGCAAGGCCACCAAAAAATCCAGCAGCTATATTTCTTGATAAACCAAATCCGCTGTATCGAACCTTTGTTGGAAATAATTCGCACATAAGTGCACTGACAGGACCAAGCGATGCAGCTATTGGAATTATAAAAAGAATGTGTGCCATAAAAGTGAGCAAGTAATCGCCAGTACATAACATTGAAAAAACTGGATAACTTACTATTACAAAAGTTATAAATGCAAACTTCATAACTTTTTCTCTTCCTATCTTATCAGAAAGTATAGCAAATAATATTGTCAATCCTCCGAGCGCAATTTGACTCAGTATTTCCACTATATGATTAAAATGAGTATTTACTGTTAATATTTTATTCGTAAGCACATTGAAAAATACCAAATATATATAGAGAGACGCATTTTCAACCAAGTCAATACCTATTGATATTAGAACAGGCTTTTTGTAATTGTTTAATAACTCTTTTAGTGGCAATTTAGACGGATTTTTCTGTCTTTTATACTCTGGGCTTTCATCAAGTATATATCTCATATATATGCTAGTTAATCCCATTGCTAAACTGAAAATGAAAGGTAATCTCCACCCCCAAGATTCAAAATCAGATACTTTTTTGCATATGAGTACCGCTATCAGGCTTAATACTGAACCAAAAATTGCGCTTAATACTTCAATGCTGCCAAAAAATCCTTTTTTGTTTTTAGGAGCATGTTCTATTAAAAATGGTGCATTTCCTGCTTCTCCTCCAAGAGATATACCCTGCAATAATCTTAAACACACTACCAGCATTGACGCTAGTATTCCAATGCTTTGATAACCTGGAACAAAAGCAATTAATACGGTTGATAAAGTCATTAATATAATCGAGAGCAATAAGGCAACTCTTCTGCCATGTTTATCACCAATGTGACCAAATATAGCAGCACCGACTGGTCTCATTAAGAAACCCACTGCAAACACTCCAAAAGCCTTCAATACGCTGGTTAGTTGATCATCCGATGGAAAAAACACACCACCTATTATGTTTATTAAGTGGCCAAAAAGCATGTGGTCATACCACAATAAAGTGTTACAAATCAAACTTGAAAATATTACTTTTGTTATTTGCTGCATAATTTCCCTATAGCCTGTTTGATCTTATATATGAAAAAAAATGTGAACGTTATGTGAATATTATATTAACAATATTAAACCTTAATTTTAATATTATTGCTCATATATTCCGATAAGATACCATATTTTGGCAAGAAAATCTATGTACATAAATAAAATTGATGTGAAGAGTAGAGTAGAGTAGGATATCTACACCAACTGTACTTAAATTTTTTGATATGACACACACTCCAGTTTTGTTAAAAGAGATGCTATCACTACTATCACCGCAGGATGGTGGCATATACGTGGACGCCACATTTGGAGCTGGAGGGTATAGCAAAGCAATATTGGAGTCAGCTGATTGCAAAGTATATGCAATTGATAGAGATGAAACGGTAACTAAGTTTTATGATGATTTAAGCGTTAAATATCCCGATAGAATAAAACTATTTATTGAGAAGTTTAGTAATATTAAAAATTTATTAGATAGCAACAATATTGAAGGTATCGATGGAATAGTTTTTGACATCGGAGTTTCATCTATGCAGCTTGATAACGGAGATAGAGGGTTCTCATTTTTACATGATGGTCCACTCGATATGAGTATGGATAACTCTTCTTATATAAACGCTTCAACGTTTGTTAACGCTTTACGCGAAGAAGAAATTGCAAATACTATATATAACTATGGAGGAGAGCATCATTCTTGCAAAATTGCAAGAGCAATAGTAAATGCACGGAAGAAGAAAAATATCAAAACTACATTTGAGCTTGCGAATATTGTACGTTCCGTGGTATTTCGTGGAAAAAGCAAAATTGATCCTGCAACCAGAACATTTCAGGCAATCAGAATATGGGTAAACGATGAGCTGGGAGAACTTGAAAAGGGCATTAAAGCTGCATCTGAGATTTTAAGTGAGAATGGCAAATTAATTGTCGTCACCTTTCATTCCTTAGAAGATCGTATAGTCAAAACTTTTTTTAAAGATTTATGTGCTACTGATTGCAAGACATTCTCTCTTCTAAATAAAAAAGTGATCGAAGCAAGTATAGAAGAAGTAAGTGCAAATCCGCGTTCACGCTCAGCAAAACTAAGAGCTATACAGAGGTTGTCGTGAGAACTTTCTGCATCATCTCAATAGTTGTGTTTTTTCTTAGCATTGTAGGACTATTTAAGGTAAAATTACATGTTCAGTCGTTAAATAGAGAGCTAATAAAAATAAAAAGTGAAATTAGTTTAGTACAAAGTGATATAAAAGTTTTACAAGCAGAATGGAGCTATTTGAATAATCCAAAAAGACTTGCAAGTCTTGTAAAGAAATACCTGAAAAATAACTCTTTAATACTGGCTAGCCAGGTTAAAAATCTTGACTCTTTAAATGGCCGCAGTGTGCTAGCACAACTTAAAACCCAGAATTAAATTGGTTATATTAAGCCTTACCTTTTACAGACAAGCACACCACAATAAACCTTACTTTAGTATGAAATTGCTTGCGTAAGATTTTGGCAGCCTCTTAACATTTTTTGGCATTTCAATTATGTATTTAACGTTGCGTTTTTTTGCGTAGAATACTGCTTTTTCAAGAGAATCAAACTTTAATACAATCTGTTTTTTTGGATCTTTTGAGCCAACCCACCCCATTAAAGGTTCAATGTAGTAAGAGCCAGATTCAATTTTCAGGTGCCAGAAATTTGTATTACCTAAACCAGATTGTGTTGCAGTTCTTGTTGGTCTATAAATCCTAAAAACTACTTTATCGTCAATGCCCATAGTTCTTGTTAAATAAGCTTAAATATGTATCTAAATAAATCCTTTCACAAACAATTAGTATGAAAGAATGAAGTTTGAAATAAATATTTTTATGTTATATTATTATTAAATTATATTAAAAGGATTAGCTGAATAGGAGTAACCGATGACGCAACAGGAAATAGTAACAATTAATGCAGAGTTACGTGATATAACAAAAACAAAAGCGATGCATTCTCTAAGGAAGAAAGGAAACATCCCTGGAATCATATATGGAAAGGGCCATGATAATGTAAATTTGACATTGTCTGCAAAGGAATTCACAAAGCAATATAAGTCAGGCTCTCTTTCTGCACATTTGATAGAGCTGAATATTTCGGGCAAAAAGGAATATGCTCTTGTTCGCGATATCCAATTGCATGTAGTAAAGGATACTGTGCAACATGTTGATTTTCAGTTTGTTGATAAAGGCAGCGAAATTAAAATAGACATACCTCTATCATTTGTGAATGAAAGTAAAGCTCCAGGAATCAAATTAGGTGGAGTGCTTAATGTTTTGTGTCGTTCTATTGCTGTTAAATGCTCTCCTGATAAAATACCTCAGGTTATAGAAGTTGATTTATCCGGTAAAATGATTGGCCAATCTATACATATCAATGATGTAAAATTACCAGAAGGTGTTAAGTTTGTAGCTCATGAAGAAGAAAATTTTACCATTGTTACAATTTCTGCTGCCGATAGTGACGTTGAAGAACCTCAAGCAGAAACAGAGGAATAGTGCACCTGATAGTTGGGCTTGGTAACCCTGGTGGTCAATATGAGTTAACTTATCATAATATCGGCTTCATCGTAGTTGATACAATTTGCAAATATTGGAATTTCCAGTCGTTCTCTAAAAAAGCCGATTATCTAATAACCTCTGGCATAATTAATGATAATAAAATCATGTTAATAAAGCCTTATTCATTTATGAATAATTCAGGCATCCCTGTTGCAAAAATACGAAATTTTTACAAATTATCGCTAGATAATATTGTTGTCATACACGATGACGCTGATTTGGAACTTGGAAGAATAAAAATAAAGAAAGGTGGTAGCTCTGCTGGACATAATGGACTTAAATCCATAGATAGTTTTATTGGCAACGATTATTGGCGCTTGAGATTTGGAGTGGGTAGACCTGAAGATCAAAGAAGCTTAGCAGATTATGTGTTATCAAAATTTTCAAATTTTGATAATGTTACTCCCTTAGTGGAAAAAATAGCAAAAAATATACACTTAATGCTGCAAGGAGATAATACAGCTTTTATCAATTTGATTGTATAATATTACGAAACACAGGGAGTGTATGGTCCCAGAGTGTGATGGTGTGGATTTAGTATGAACAATTCAGGAGATTTTGTCCACTGTAAAGATATAAACTCAAAAGGTGTAAGACCCTTAAGAGTTTTGAGTCTTTTAGCATAATTGTAGGCCATAACAAAGTCATAAAGATGCTCTTTGAGTTGCTGGTGAGACTGATAGTAATACTTCTTAACAGTGGCATTCTTTAAAGTTTTGTTCATACGCTCAACTTGCCCATTTGTCCAAGGATGGCTAACTTTTGTTAGACGGTGTTCAATGTCATTTTCTTCACAAGCTCTATCAAATATATGTTGAAAAGCGTATTTATGGCGTTTTTGGTTGGTAAATTGTACACTGTTATCTGTCAAAATAGTGTGGATTTTATATGGTAAAATTTTAATCAAATTACGTAGAAACTCAGCAGCTATAGGTTTTGTAGCACTTTTATGCAACTCAACATACGTAAATTTGGATGTTCTATCTATTGCAACAA
Source organism: Wolbachia endosymbiont of Nomada ferruginata (assembly GCF_001675785.1). Classification (NCBI taxonomy): domain Bacteria; kingdom Pseudomonadati; phylum Pseudomonadota; class Alphaproteobacteria; order Rickettsiales; family Anaplasmataceae; genus Wolbachia; species Wolbachia endosymbiont of Nomada ferruginata. Next base: position 2,335 of record NZ_LYUY01000056.1, on the reverse strand, counting down.
ACAAATATAACTTTCCTTCTTCTGTTCTGACTTCTGCAATATCAATATGGAAATAGCCTATAGGATATTGTTTGAATTTCTTTTTTGGTTTAACTTCGCCATCAACATCTGGTAGTCTGCTAATGCTGTGCCTCTGTAAGCAACGATGTAGACTAGAGCGAGTCAAGTGTGGGATTGAGGTTTGCAAAGCGTAGAGACAATCATCTAATGGCAATAGAGTATGCTTACGAAATGCAACAATTACAGCCTCCTCTTCTAAAGTTAAAACAGTTGATCTTGCATGCTTCGGACCCATATCAGCGTCTTTGGCAAAAGACCGTTTTCTCCATTTAATGATAGTTTTTGGATTAAGGTTATAGTACCTGGAGAGTTTTGCTATGCTCTCTTTACTATTTTGTATTGCTCTACGAATTGTCTCTGTTGTTTTGGCGCACCCATGTAATATTTGTCCCATAATTCCTCCTTTGATGGTATTGTTTTCTCATATTTTATCATACCATCACACTCTGGGACCATACATCCCCCCCTCCCCCCCTAATTCCTATATCAAACCTTTCTTTACTAGATTATATAGTCAATATAAAAAGCCATATAAAATTGCTTCCACTGCTGCCATGAGGAAATTGCTTATTCTTGCTAACTCTTTAGTCAGAGATGACAGGGTTTTTACTGAGGAATATAACTCTCTGTCTGTTTCTATCTAAGAGCCAGCATAGCTGTGGATAAGCACGTTTATACAGATAAAAGTACTTATCCACAGCTACATCAATTTTTCTATTGACTTTTAACACAACTGCTGAACAGATACATTCGTCATCCCGCTACGTGTTAGCGGCCAAGATACCGCGGCGGTATGACATGGGAAACCTGACTTGCATTAGCTATAAAATAGTGATTTATATAAATCCCATAGCATGCCGAATGAAGCGTTTTTTGAGGAAATTTGAATTTTCAACTGCAATCAAGCCAAGATTTCTTAGTGCTTTAGCGCAGAATATTCTGTTGGAAAACATCCTATTTAATCCATCAGTTGCAAGCGCCATTGTAAAATTATCAAAGTATCTGTTACGTGAAATTTTCTTTAATAAATAACTACTGCCAACATCAGTACCAGCCGCTTTTGCAGCAACTACGTGCTTTATAACACTTTCTACATCTCTAATTCCAAGATTAAGCCCTTGACCTGCAACTGGATGAATTGAATGTGCTGCATCGCCGATAAGCAAAACTCTACCCTTATATAACTTTTTTGCGAAAGCAAAACTTAAAGGATAAAGTTTTCTTTCACCCTCTAATTTTATCTCTCCTAAATAAGAACCAAATCTTTTTTTAAGCTCTATAATAAATTCTTCTTCAGACAGATCCATTAGCATTTTTGAAATTTCAGATTTTTCTGTCCAAACTATCGAAGAAGTATAGCCACCCTTCATCGGTAGAATTGCAAATGGACCGCCAGGGAAAAAACGCTCCACAGCTAAGTTTTGGTGATGCAGTTCATGCTTTACATTAAATACTATGCTACTTTGTTTATAGTCAAATTTCACTGTCGGTATAGAAAATAACTCTGGTAATTTAGAGTTTTTGCCTTCAGCACAGATAAGTAGCGATGATATTAATTCCTGGTTATTATCAAGAATCACTTCCACATATCCTGAATCACAAGCAATTGTTTTATAGGAATGTGGAAAGTATATATTCAGTTTATTTAGAAAATTATTGTTGATTGCATTCCATATAGTAGCATTGTTGATAACATAACCCATTGGCTCTTCGCTAACCATTTTATGATTGTAATGCACAGTAACCGCATCTAATATGCATATATCAAGTATTGGCTCAGCTTCACTTTCCACAAACTGCCAAATCCCTAACTTTTCCAATATTTTTTTCGAGCCTTGAGAAATAGCAAATGCTCGATTATCATCTACTACACGTGGTAGACTATTTTTTTCAATCACAGCTACAGACACAGAGTCACAACTGAGGCCAATGGCAGTAATAAGACCAAGTAACCCACCACCTGAAATGATTACATCATAATTCATTTTATTTACGCTAATTGTAAAATTATATTTTATCTGTTTTGAAAATAGTTTAAACAAACTTTATATATAAATTAAATTTTTTAGATCCCAGTGTCAGCTACTTGGATGACATCTAAAGACACTCCACCTTGTCATTCCAGCACGTAACGAACAACTGTACGAACATTTTGCGAAGGCAGTGTGTTAAATGCTATGGCCGGTTTTGCCTCAAACATAAAGGTGTCATCCCAGTGCTTGACACTGGGATCCAGATTTTCATACAATCTCGTCAAAAACGTTTGTTTTAGCAT
>NZ_LYUY01000055.1:0-8603 GCF_001675785.1 Wolbachia endosymbiont of Nomada ferruginata | reverse complement strand
GAGTTTTATTCATAGTTTTTTGTTCTTTATTTTCAAATTTACTCCTTGCAAAGTCAGCAAGTATCTTATCCTTATCGCTCTCTGTGGACTTTTTCTCCTCAATAAGGCTTTTGACTTTTATATTATTCTTTCTTCTCTCAGATATTTCTTTAATTATACTGTTATTCAACAAAGGATTTCCATTGCTGAGAATGCTGCTCTTAAGGGGAGTATGGACTGCTTTTATTTCAGTAATAATACTTTTTCTTTTTTCAAATTCTTTCAGCGGACTGTTTTCAAATACTTTTCCAAATATACTACCGACAGTATTTCCCAGCCATGAAAACATCTCTCCAATGGGTTTTATTATTGATTTTAAGTACTCCCAGATGCTAGAGAAAAAGTTCTTTACCTTTTGCCAGTTAGATATAACAAGTATCGCACCAGATGCAAGTAAGGCAATAATAGCCCCTATAGGGTTGCTCACAATTGCTGCTGTCAAAAATCTCACTCCTGCTGCTACTGCAGGTAGAGCTGATGATAGTAGAGGAAAAGCTTTTGTTGCTAAGCTCAAAGTTGTAGCTTTTAAAACACTCAGTCCAGTAATTACCGCTGGAATAGCATATGTCACTAATGATATTAGTGCAGGCTTCAGTACCCCATGCAAAACAACCGAGAAAGCGAGCATTCCACCTCTAACTAAATTCCATGCATAACCACCACTTACTACTAGAACTTTAAGACCTATTAGTGCTGCTATGGTACTCATTATTCCTGTAGTAATAACTGGAAACTTTTCTGCAAACCGAGCTATGGGGTTAGTTATCTCTCTTAAAAGACCACTTACCCACTTTAAAGGAGGTAGCATTACTGAGCCCAGGTTCATTCCTACCTCTGCTATCGCATTTCTAAGTAGTCTCAAATTATTTGCTGTAGTTGCTGTACGATTGTTAAACTCTTCTTGCATGGACTTTTCAAATTTTTTCTCGTCAGCTACATAAGCTATAGCCTCTTTAAAATTTTTTAGGCTTCCAACTAGCAATGCAATATCATCCTGATATTCCTGACCAAATAGCTTGAGAAGGATTTGCGAACGTTCCTGTTTATCTACCTTCTCCAGAGTTTCAAAAAAATAAAGTAGTGCATCTTGGCCGTTTTCGCTAATCCTTTGTGTCATCTCTTCTGCAGTGATTCCCATATCTTCCAATGCTGCTTTAAACTCTTTGCTCTGTCCCTCAGCGGTTTGAAGTTTACTAAGTAGAGCATTTATTGCAGTAGCAGCTTTTGCTGGTTGTTTACCTAAACTAATGAAGGCATTTACTAAACTACTTGTCTCCTTAATACCAAAGCCAAACTGTTTTGCAGTACCACCAACTATAGCTAACACTTGAACCATATCCTTTGCTTTAGCAGCAGTCTTGTCTGATAAGTGATTTATAATGTCACCCACCCATTCCATCCTGTCTACATCAATTCCATAAACATTGGCAAGTTTAGCTATAGAATCACCTGCCTGTTCTGCAGACATATCAAATGCTGTGGACATTTTAGCCACTGTTGTCGTAAACTTAATCAGATCATCTTTTTTAACACCAAGTTGTCCACCACTTGCAGCTATTTGTGCTAACTCAGCAGCCGATAGTGGTATCGTACGGGATAATTCCTTTAATTTCTGGCCAAATTCTGCGGCTCCTTGGTTATAAGCTGCATCATCCTCAGCAAATTTCACTACCTTCTTAACATCAGCCATAGCACTTTCAAAGTCAATCGCAACTTTAATTGGCGCTGCAAGCGTTAATGCAAGCCCAGCCGTCTCCAACATTTGTGATCTAAAGTACGCTTTTCTCCCCAAAAACATGTCCCGATCCTTGATGGCGGTACTCAACTTACTGTATTGACCTCTCAGCCTGTCTGCAGAAGCACCAAGTTTATGTTGATCCCTTATCAAGGACTGAACGTTCTTTCCACTTTTTCTTACTTCTTCACTGAATGCATGTAGAGTATTTCTCTTTTGTAAGTATGCTGCTTTTTCCTTCTTTACTTCTGCCCTAGCTTTATCAAACTCAGCTTTTAAAGTTTTGTCTTTCTTATGTTGTGAATAAGCTTTTTTTGCCTCTGTCGCTAACTTCCTAGCTTTGTCAAGAGCAGCCTTTGAAGTTTCGTCTTTTTTCTGTAAATAAGCTTCTTTCGCCTTTGCTACTGACGCCTTTGCTTTATCAAAAGCAGCCTTTAAAGGTGCTCCCGACAAGGACTCTAATTTCTTTTCCAATTTGTTCAAAGATACCTTAGCAGCTAGAGCTTCATGCTTTAATTCCTTAAATTTTGATACCGATTTCATCGATGTATCAAGTTGCCTTATTGTACCCCCAAGACGGGAAAGTTGAGCACTACTTCCTGCCATTGCGCTATTAAAGCTACCATCTAGTATTGCACCTATTTTTACTGATAATGTTGACATTTAAACTCTCCCGCAGCTTTGGTCCACAAAATAAATTCGTTTATTTCCATCTCAAGTACCTGCTCAATTCCGCCACCTATAACGGAACAGAGCATTAGTACATTTAGCCTTAAGTCCTTTGTGTAACCGATGGAAAAAAATCTTTCAACGCTTCCTGTATTTTCATGTAGTCTGCAAAATATAACTCCCAAATTGTTTCTTTTGTTACAGATGCTAGATTTGCTATTAATCCAACTTCTTTTTCAAAATCACTACTACCGGCACGTTCCATTGCAAGGCAGTCTCTTACTTTGACAGGTCTAAAAGTTAATTCCGAAACCTCAATTCCTTCTACTGTTATTGGGTTATCAAGTTTTACTGTTTTCATATTTTTCCTCCCTAAAAGTTAATTAAATAAAAGTCTATATCGGCTTTTATTTAACTAATTTTTTTATTATGATTATGGTGCTATAAACAGGATTAGCTTTGATAAGAATCTTTTCTGTGTTCAATTGAAGTAATAACTACTGTATGTTCTGGTACATCTACATAATAAAGTATACGATAGGTACTCACCCGTAGACTACGTTGTCCACTTAAGTTATGCTTTAATGGCTTTCCAAGTCCAATTGGATCAACTGTTAGACGCTCCATTATTGCCTTTTTAATCATTAACTTTACTTTTGCTGGAAGAGCCGGAATGTCTTTCTTTATAACAGATTCTGAATATTCTATATTATACCCAGAAGGCATCTTGATGTTTAACCCTCTTTTCTTTGTAGCGTTCGTCAGCAATCTTAGATAATTCCATATCTTCAATTTCTTCTTCCATTAACTCAGCTAATAGTTTTAAAACGGATTTGTTTTGAGATTGAGCTACACTAGTGAGTAAACTAGTCAACTGATCTTCAGAATTTACATGAGCTTTAGAATCCATAGCAGCCATATACCTACAACTTATTACATTTTAACATTTTTATGTGACTTTGTCAACTACATCAAATCCCTAAAATCGTTTGTAGCAAGGCCATCTGATCAACACCATTAATCTTGCGAATCATATTCTCAGCATCGATCTCTATTAATTCATTGCTACCTATAGTAAGTTTGTAATAATGCGCAGCTACGGTACACTTCAGTGTTGCTTTCTCAGCAGGTTTCCAACTGCCAAAATCAAACTCTTTAAATATTCCCCTAAGGTTGATAATTACTCCTTCAATATCATTGCTTCCACTGCCTTGTAATCCACCCTTTAGCGTCAGAGAAACCGAATTTCCATCTATGAGGCCAAACAGCCTAAAAAGTTCTGAATCATATTCTGCAAAAGTAAAATCAGCTTCAAGTTTCTCCATCCCCATATCAATATTTATTGGAATATCCATACCACCTGCACGATATTCTTCTGTTTTTATGGTAAGTTTTGGCAAGGTTACTTCATCTATTTTTCCTGCGTAACCCCTACCATCTACGAATACGTTAAAATTCTTTAAAATCTTCGGTAACATTTTCTTTTTCTCCCCTTACAGTATTTCACCATTGATCAAGTGTGATCTGAAAGTAATCTGTTCACCCGGATATGGTGGTGTAAACTCAAAGTCAAAATACACTTTGCCACTTGCAATATTTGCCTGTGTATTGAGCTCTGGAGTTTCATAACATCTTCCGCTAATAATCGCTCCTTGTGCTTTTAAACTTGCTAGGTAGGAATTAACACTCTCTATCACTTCATCTATATAAGTTTTGGTAATGTTTCGATCAACTGCCCATAAGTGAGCTCGCAGTAGACTATCATTGATTAGATCCGCTGTTCTCCTTATTGACAAAAAAGCCCATTTTGGATCGTTTAAAATGTCCTGTTTCCCCATAGTCTGGTAGCCATTTTGATGAATTATCGTTGTTACTTCATTTTCATTTAAGTAATTTGCTCTACAACTTGCATCACCGAGCGTAAAATCAATAGCTCTACTTGTCCCAACAATACCGTTTATCTCTTTATTTGAGGGCGAATGCCAAAAGCCTTGTTCACTATCTACTTTGGCTATTAAACCGGCTACAAATGGACTTGGCGGTTTTTCCTCTCCTTCAAACACTCTAACCCAAGGATCAACGACGTAAACTCTGCTACTGCCTACACTTTTTCTCCATCTTATTGCTTCTTCATCATTGGTATTTGGACCATCTGCTACTATTATTGCTCTTAGCTTTTCTGCTATAGGAATTAAAGCGCTAACCACTGCAGCATTTTCAGGTAATTGATGAGTAAACTGAGGAGCAATTAGTATTCTTGGGGCAACATGAACTATACTTTCACTGCTGAGGAATGCTTGAATGCCCTCATATTCCCCAGTTTCTTCATCAACTCCTCCAATGATGTTTTTTAACGTTTCTTCTTCTTGATCAGCATCTTTAACTCGAATAACTACTACTGTTGCACCAACCTGGGAAAATATTCCATTTACTGCAGAAGGTAGCGTTCCACTTTTCCCAAGCTTTGCTGCCTCTTTTAAGCTTCCTGCGATTAATACTGGTTTATTCAATGGAAATTTTTGCTCGTCAGCATCAGGTGCAGTACCAATTACGCCAATTACCGATGATTTAGCTGTGCGTACTGTTCTTGCACCAGAGGTAATCTCAATAACATTTACCCCATGTAAAAACTGTTCTGTCATTTTTCTCCTTGTAATGTTGAATTTCGGAAAGTGGATAGAGAAAAGGTTTCTTTTTTAGCTTTCTAAAACCTTTTGCATTTTTTGTTTAAAATCGTTGAGACAATTCTGCAACTCTTCTTTATCTTTGATTTCCTTGATTTTCTTCTTGGCTAAATCTTCAAGCTCTTCACATTTGATTATTGCTTTTACTGCTTTTTTGGCTTTTTCCTGAATTATTCTTGCCATTTCAATAACCGGGATATCACGGACTTTTGCTAAAGGTTCTACGATTTCTGCATCTTTTTCATCTATGGATTCTGGTGCTGCTAAAATGTTCTCTGCGGCTTTCGCTTGTATTTCGTACGACTTAAGCTTCTGATGAGAAGCTCCTGCGTATTGGTGAGTATAGTTATTATAATAAAAACGCACACTATCAAGTGCAGAAAGTTTCGCAGTTTCCAGTAATTCCAGCTCAATATCCTCTTTACTCCGTTCAACAATTTTCCCTCCTTCTGTTAACCGATAACTCTTTTGCCAGTCAAAACTCTTTGGTGCTTCATACCAATCATTCCCTGTTGGCTTACTTTCAAGCGTTGTTGTTTCTACTTGTTTGTTATTTTCAAAATGAATATAAATTGGCATTGGTTTTCTCCGTTTTCTGGTATCAATTCCAGATTTTGTGGGTGGCATCTAATCCTGGACATTGCCAAGCCCTTAGTGTCCTCTCTACATCAACTTCAAGCCCTGCAGTTAAAAAGTTGTTACGTATGTTATAAATCCCCCACTGTATAAACTGACCATAGATATATACATCACCTGAAAGCATACCTTCACTAACTTTTGCGTTGGAATATAGATAAGATGATGTATAAAGTAACACTGCAACAGTTTTTCCTGCTGGAATTTCTACATTGCCAGATCCAGCAAATGCGCTAGTTGAACTCGTGTATTGGTAAACATTTTTCCATGTTATTCCTGAAACTCTTGATTTATTATAATTGGTATTATCAGGCGTTCCTACAAATGCTCCTGCTCCTTCATATCCTGAACTCCAATACGATGTACCAACAAAGTTTAATGTTCTTGTTATGTTACTATTTGTGGTGTTCTTTACAAACATTACTCCAAGTGCAGCATAGGGATATGCGTATATCCGACGACTACCAGGGAAACTTCTTGTATATAACTCTCCGTAAATAAATGTTCCTTTATTTCCCTCTACAAAACACAATTGTCTTGGCCGATAAAAACTAACGTAACTTGTATCGTATGTATGGCTACCCGCAAGTAATTGCAACATGTAATCGGTTTTTGTTATATCACCGCTCCATTGACCTAATTCAGTTGTGAAAGCTCCGTCACCATAGTAATTATTTTTTCTACTGAGCACACCAAATAAGAAAGGTAATGACCCTGGTTCAACCATATTTCTCTTTTTCACTTCTTTCATAATTGATGAACTGCTAGGCACATCATTGATGGAGTTGAATTTAGTTGTCAGTGTATTTAGTTTATCTTCCCTAGTTCTCATCTCCTTCATAATTGATGAACCATCTGGCACATCATTCACACCACGAAAATCTTCTACTAAACCTTTAAGACCATCTTTATGATTGTTGCTAATACTGTTTATTGCCGCAATATTCGCATCTTTTCTCGTGTCAAGTAGCGATACGTATGAATCTGATGACGCTTTTAAAGTATCCAAGGTTTTAGTTTTTAGCGTATTGATTTCATTTACAGACTCTGTCTTTGCTCCAGTTATTGCCGATATTGAATTTTCCTTATTGCTGTTTATCTCATTCAAGTGCGATCTTGCAGCGTTTAGGAGCTCTTTTAACTTCCCATCACAGGTGACTTGGTATCGTGTGGTTTTCATGTGATGGGTGATAGCAAAAATGTATTTGCAGGGTAAAAAAGATGCGTGGTATGAGTGCTACTAGTGGGAAGGAACTGGAAGGTTTAGATCATCTGAAACAATCTAATAATTAATATTTTGACCACTCCGGTTGCTAGTAGAGTTATGCGCAGGAAATATGGATCGAGGTTACTTGAATTAGTAGATAAGCCAGTAAATCGTGATTTTACGTTAGAAATTTATGCGGCAACAGCAGAAGCACTAGAAAAATGGGAAAAAAGATTCAAGTTAGAAAAAGTAAAAATCACAGAAGTAAAAGAAGGGAAAGTAACGCTTGATTTAGAAGGATTGTACTTGCCAAGTGGAAAAAATATTCGCTTTGACGGGGTTGTGGTATAAAGATGGAGCAGCCAAATATTATTGAACCACTGAACTTTGAAGAGATTTTTTCTCGGATGAAAGAAGAGTTAGTGAAGCGTGATGCAAGCTTTACAGCATTAGTAGAAAGTGACCCAGCGATGAAGGTATTAGAAGTCGCAGCATGGCGAGAACTTTTGCTCAGAGAAAGAATAAACGAAGCGGTAAAAAGTAATTTACTTAAGTTTGCGACGGGAAATGATCTTGATAATTTAGCTGAATTTTACGGAGTGGAAAGGGAGAACGGGGAAAAGGATGAACATTTTAGAAAAAGGATCAAGGCAAGAATAGTTGGCTCAAGCACAGGAGGAAGTAAAGAGCATTATAGGTTTCATGCACTCTCAGCAGATAGAAGAGTAAAGGACGCGCTGGTTGAATCAAAAGTGCCAGGGAGTGTAGAGATTTCGATTTTATCCACGGAGTTATCCACAAATAGCATAGCGTCTGAAGAACTACTTGATATTGTAAGAAAGCGAGTCACCAGGGATGATATAAGGGTATTGACAGATACGATAACAGTAGTTGGTTGCAATATTATTGAAATAAATATCCACAGCAGAATTAGCATTAAAAGACCAGATATTGTTGAAACAGTGAAGAAGAGATTTATAGAAAAATTTGAAACAACGAAAAGATTGGGATGGAGTGTAACAAGGGCGTGGATTATAGCAAATCTATTTATAGAAGGAGTGGAAAACGTGGAATTAATCGAGCCAAGAGAAGATGTTATGGTACTGGGGAATGAGTGTGCTGCCTTAAGAAGTTTAAATGTTGAGTTGAATTAATGCTATTACCGCCAAACGCAACAAAACAAGAAAAAGCGCTGGTTGATGCAATAGATTATAAAGTCGATCCTGGTTGCATAAGAGGGTTTAAATTCAGCCTAGAAGAAAAGATATTACCATGGATAGTAGAGGAATATGGTCTAGAAGAGATTCTGCATTGGGTAACAGACAAAAGAAAGGCGATAAAAGAAGGGATAAAATTTCAAAGACTGCGTGGCACACCAGAATCACTTAAAATAGCATTAAAATGGGCAAATATAGAAGATATTACGATCATTGAAGAGCCACCCGGTAAACACTTTTTTGAGTTGCAGGTAGGGATAAGAGATGTACCGAATGACTTCTTCGTAGATGCAGTAGTAGAACTAGCAAAACTATCATTGCCAGCAAGATCGAGGCTAATGAGGATTTTTAACGATTATTATAATGCGCAGAGATTTATATTGGATGAGAGTTTATTTGGAGATCTTCTTTCTGAC
>NZ_LYUY01000054.1:0-8704 GCF_001675785.1 Wolbachia endosymbiont of Nomada ferruginata | reverse complement strand
TGTTGGATACTTTTTTCTCATCTTTACCCCGTACTAAAATTTCAGATATTATAGCCTTTTACTTGTTTCCGGACAACCTCTTAAAATAAGTTCCAATATAATGACCAAAAAAACTCTATCACTCTTGCTTCATTAGGGTCATTAATAAAAAATCCTTGAAGAAAAGTCAAAATTGAAACAGCAGCAACTCCAAGTGCAATTGTGCTGTCATATGCCCAAAAAAGCAGCGATAAAATTAATCCTAGCGCTATTAGTACAGGAAAAGCCCGAATTTGACTCAAATTCTATCGTTTATCGTATTCTTATCCATATTGTCTTTAAACTTCTTTTTCACTTGAACCCTCTCTGTTGATCGTTTTATTTATCTTATTTACAAATAGTTTAAACTCTCTTAATTCATGATCAGGCAATTTTACTTCAGTTTTATGCGCTATCGTAAGCGGATCGATGTGTTTGCTGTTATATATAACTTCGTAATGTAAATGGGGTCCTGTTGCAACACCAGTGCTACCAACATAAGCGATGACCTGCCCCTGCTTTACTTTAGAGCCTAACTTTATATCGCCACTAAATCTACTTATATGCGCGTAACAGGTTGAATATTCATTTTTGTGTTTTATTTTGATGTAATTTCCATAGCCACCATTCTTTCCTATATATTCTACCACACCCTCTGCAGCAGCGTATATGGGAGTGCCAAGTTTAGCTGCATAATCCACTCCTTTGTGAAAAGCAATTTTACCGCGAACAGGATGCTTTCTATTGCCAAATTTTGAGGATATGCGATAATCTCCATTTAAAGGATTTGCAAAAATTTCGCCATTTTTTAAGCTTATTCCTTCTTTATTAAAATACCTTTCTTTGCCGTCTTGCGATTTATAATGATATAAACTAATAGCTTTCTTGTTTATTGTCAGTGAAGCATATAAAATTTTTTCTTCAGTCTTCCGATTACTGAGCGATCTCTCAAAAAGAACCTCCAATTTACTCTTCGGCACAATGTCTTTTTTAAAATCAACACCGAAATCTTTATATATGTTGATCAATTTCACCACTGTATTTGGCGCCAACCCTTGCTCAATTCCCGTGGCAAAGAAAGAGGATTTTATGGTGCTGGATATGAATAACAACTTTCCATCATGTACTAAGTTTCCTACGTTGCTTCCCTCCACCAAAGTAATATCTTTTTTTTTCCTGATTCCTTGCTGAAGTGACACTGGAGAGTGGGTTAGGTTGCTTTCTGTCATGCAAGTAGCTGACACTGGAATCCAGCTTTCTGGTAATTTCACCGAAAATGTTGCATAATGTGCTTGAATTTTGCTGGATCCCAGTGTCTGGGCACTGGGATGACACCCTATGGGCGCAGCCTTTGTACGTTCCTTTTCTGTCATGCAAGTAGCTGACACTGGAATCCAGTTTTTTAATCGAAAATGTTGTATAGTGTGCTGTTTACAATCAATTTTGCTGGATCCCAGTGTCTGGGTACTGGGATGACAAGAAAGAGAGGCACTGGCTGCATACTGCGCAAGATCTGCTGATGTTTCAGCGGTATATAACGGTAAGATAAAGAGCAGCACAAATATAATCAGCTTCATCATTTAAACAGCATCAACAAAAGTAAAATTACCTTCCACGTACTGTACATCGTCATTATCTTCTAGTTCTTCAACCAATGTAGATAATTTATCAATCAACTCTTTATCGCTAATTTCAATCAGATCTTTTGGCTGCCATGAAAGACGAGCAAGTTCTGGTTCTCCGAATTTTGCATAAAAGGCATCGCGTACTTTACCAAAATCTTTTATTTCACAAGTTATAACATGTAATCCTTCTTTGTCATTTTCCTCAACGTTCAATACTTCTAACTCGATCCCATAATTAAATAAATCATCAAAATTCACATCCTCTGCTTTATAGACGATTAAGCCTACATGATCGAAGAGGTAACTAACACTTCCTGTTTCTCCCAAGTTTCCACCCTTGCGAGAAAATATATAACGTACCTCAGAAGCAGTACGGTTGCGGTTATTAGTCAAGGCATGGACAATGAGTGCAGTGCCAGAAGGGCCATGACCTTCATATTGGATTTCCTCATAATTTTCTCCAGCAACGTTACCGGTTGCATTTTTTATTGCTGTTTCTATTTTATCTTTTGGTAGATTTTCCTTGCGTGCAGCAAATATAGCAGAGCGAAGGCGCGGGTTGAGTTCGGGATCGGGCAGCCCTTGCTTTGCAGCAACTGTTATTTCTCTAATCAGCTTCGTAAATTTTTGAGAGCGCTTTGCATCCTGAGCGCCTTTCCGATGTTTTATATTTGAAAATTGTGAATGACCAGCCATATTCAAATAGTTAAAAATCTAAATTATATATCAAAGTATAGAAAAAACTAAAGCAAATTTTCAAGCCTCCGGCTTGGCATCTTGCAGGTTTTCTGCTAATAACATACTTTCATACTGCTCAGCTTCTAAGTCAAGGCCAAGAGCTGAATGGGCTGCTATTAAATGGTTAATAGACTTAGAAAAATATTTAGAATCCTTATAGCTTGCCATATTCTGGAAACGCTTAATTGCTGCTAAATATTCACCACGCCTCAGGTAAAATTTACCGATAGAATACTCTTTTGTTGATATATGTTCTGTGATTAATTTTGCTCTTTCCTTTATCTCGTCTACATATTCGCTGCCTGGAAAGAGATTAATGTACTCAGTGGCTAGCTCTAAAGTTTTATATACAGTTTGCTGTCCAAGTTGCACTTTATTAATTTGCATGTAATAAGATAATACCCTTAAGTAGTATACATATGGTAAATCTTCACCATTTGAATAAACATATATATAATCATCCATATCACTTGCAGCACTGCTATAGTTACCCATATTATAGTGAGAGACCCCAGATAATAATTTTGCTTTCATTGCCCAATAAGAAAAAGGATACAAATCCTCTATCTTATGAAATGCCCTAATAGCTTGTTTATATTTTTTCTGGTCAAAAAGTTCAACTGCTTCTTCATATAGTTCAGTTTCAGTTTTTTCAAGATCATCCGCATGTGACTGCGTAAAGGAGCAAACCAGAAAAATAAAGCACGTGATTAAAGTCTTATACATAAGATTTTTTTCGATCAAAATAAAGTATAGACCTAAATATTACTTAAATAAATAAATTTCTTAGGCAATAGCCTGCCCTTCTTCTTTATAACTACGGTCAGAACTACCTGCATTTCTTGATTCACCTCGTCCTTCCACTTTTGGATCTTTCAGCGTCTTGCTGTAGGAATGTATAGTTAATACCTGTACAACCATAAAAAGTGCAATACCTATCAAGCCTAAAGTAGGTCCAACAGCAGGATTTAAGGACGATGCTAATGCCATTAACATTATCCTTCTTATTAAAAATATAGAAGAACCAGCAAGAGCCAATCCGGCTACAGACATATTGCTAGTTTTCTTGCTAGATTTCTCATCAAGATCAGACTTTTCTGTTTCCTTTTTCTTATTTTTTTCATGCTTATCAATATAAGAAGCAAGAGTTGCAAGAAAAGCAATTGCATTGGCAAGAAATAAAATTGCATCCTCTGCTGCTTCAAGTGAAGATGTTTCACCCATTATCATACCTACAATAACCAGTGCAGTTGTTATAGCCTCAATATAGATCAAACACTGACCTATATCAGAAATATTGTGCTCTTTTTCCTTTACTTCCTCTCCATTTTCAATATTCTTCAACTCTCGTTCTTTTTGTGCTATTTTCCTATTATTGTAAATTAAATATAGTGCACAAATAAGAGATAGGACCATGAAAGGTAATATAGTGTGGCTTAGCGCGCCACTTATCACGCCAAGTAATACCTGATCGCTACATATTTTTTCCAGTTCAATAGCCATAAATAATGCAAATGGAACCATTGTTACCAATGATGCACATTGTCTATATAGCTCTCTTTTTTTTAGTGTTAATAGCTCTTGTTCTAGCCTTTCTCTTTTGACTTCTTTATCAACTGTTGGCCAAAAATCCCAAAAAAACTCTTCTAATGGTTCAAAATCTCTTTTTTTCTTATTCTTTCCTGGAACCTTTTTAGTAGAAGAAAATTTGCCACTAGGTATTTTCATAATATTAACCTAATTAGTTGTAAGTTAATACAATTATACACCTTTTTGCTTTCTGAGTCAATATCACTAAGATATTAACTACTCTTGTCTATTAATTATTTCCTAGGAGATTTAATCAATCTGTTTGATGCCGGCTAGGATATAATTATAGCCTGACCACACAGTTATAATAGCTGCAACCCATAAACAAATCGCACCTGTATATTGAATCATATAATAATCGTTCATTATTAGCGCTACTACAGCAACCATCTGCAAAAATGTTTTAATTTTTCCAGCTTTGCTTACAGGTAGACTAACATTTGTAGCTATCAGAAACTCCCGTAAACCCGAGACTAATATCTCCCGACAGATGATGATAATCGATGGTACTATTGTAAAATCATTTATCTTATGCTTATAAACTAGCATAATTATCGTTGAAACCACTATTAATTTGTCAGCAATTGGATCAAATAGCTTGCCAAACTTTGATTGGACTTTCCACGCACGCGCCAGGTAACCATCAAAAAAATCCGTAATGCACGCAAACACAAAGATTGATATTGTTATCAGGCCTGCATATTTATTTTCTATATAAAAACTTAATATTATTGCTGGTATTGCAAGTGCACGAGAAATTGTAAGCAAATTAGGCACGTTTTTTTTAAGCATGTAATATCATCTTACGTAATAGGTAAACTTATACAGAAGTACAACAGAGTTCACAAGTTAATAATTTACAATTGAACATTTATAAAAACTCCATATACTTAAAAAATACAAGCTTAAAATATAAGGATGTAATGATGAACGATGATTTAGATAGTACCACAAAACAAGAAGCGCTTAAGTATCACAGCAGAGGTGGTAACCCTGGTAAAATTTCAATCATGCCAACAAAACCTTTATCTACCCAGTATGATTTGTCACTTGCTTATTCCCCTGGTGTTGCAGCTCCGTGCCTTGAAATAGCTAAAAATCCTGAGGTTGTTTATGATTATACAGCAAAAAGCAACTGTGTTGCTGTCATTTCAAATGGCACTGCAGTGCTTGGACTTGGTAATATCGGTCCTCTTGCTGCAAAACCTGTCATGGAAGGCAAAGCTGTTTTATTTAAGCGTCTTGCTGATATTGATGCAGTTGATATAGAAGTTGGTACAGAAAATATAGAAGATTTCATCAATGCAGTAAGGTATCTTGGACCAAGTTGGGGGGGGATAAATTTAGAAGATATAAGATCTCCCGATTGTTTTATAATAGAGAAACGCCTGAATGAACTGATGGATATTCCAGTGTTCCATGATGACCAGCATGGAACTGCGGTGGTTGTTGCAGCTGGCATAGAAAATGCTCTTGATATTGTCGGAAAGAAATTAGAGGACGTTAAGATCATTATGAATGGTGCTGGAGCAGCCGGTATTGCATGTTTAGAAATACTAAAGTCCATGGGCGCTAAAAATATAGTGCTGTGTGATAAGCAAGGAGTAATATACAAAGGTAGAAACGAGGACATGAATGAGTGGAAGGAAAAATATGCAATTGATACTTCCGAACGTTCTCTACTTGATACAATAAAAGGCGCTGATGTATTCATCGGATTATCTGCAAAAGATGTGTTAAATGAAGAGATGTTAAAGAGTATGGGCAAAGACCCGATTATTTTCGCTCTCGCCAACCCCGATCCAGAAGTAAGGCCTGAGTTTGCAAAATCTGTGAGGCCAGATGCAATAATCGCAACTGGCAGGTCAGATTACAACAATCAAGTCAACAACGTAATGGGATTTCCTTATATATTCAGAGGAGCGCTTGATGTACATGCAACAACAATAAATGATGAAATGAAAATTGCAGCTGCAGATGCAATAGCAAAGCTTGCCCGTGAGCCAGTACCAGGTGAGATATCTGCAGTCTATGGCGGTCGTAAAATGAGCTACGGACGTGAATATATAATACCTACTCCATTTGACCCAAGATTAATTTCTATAGTATCTCCTGCTGTTGCAAAAGCCGCAGTTGATTCAGGTGTTGCAAGAAAGGCAATACAAGATTGGAGTAAATATGAAAATCAATTAAAATCTCGCCTTGCTAGTGCACTTAACACACTGAATCTACTATCTTCACAATATTAGTAACTATATAATCAATAATTCAATTGCACCCAGTCGTTTTAGATTTATAATGAAAGTATTGTAATTTAAAGTAAATCAATGACTATTGCAATTCACGAATTAGAGAGGATCATCAAACAATCGTTCCCCGACGCTGATATAAAGGTTCATGACCTTGCTGGAGATGATGATCATTATCATTTAAAAATAACCTCCAAGCGCTTTCTTGGAAAGACAAGAATAGAACAGCATAAAATGGTATATAAAGCTCTGGAAGGTCAGTCTATACACGCCTTGCAACTGGAAACTAATACTTAAAAATAAGGTGAATTTATGAGCAATTTTGAACAAATAAAAAAAGATATCGCAGAAAATGATGTGGTATTATATATGAAAGGCACTTCTGATTTTCCTCAATGCGGATTCTCTGGACTCGTCGTGTCAATCCTAAAAAAATTGAACGTGAAGTTTAAGTATATTAACGTGTTGGAGAATGATGAAATACGTGAATCTATAAAAAAGTTTTCTGATTGGCCAACAATTCCACAATTATATATAAAGGAAGAGTTTATTGGTGGTTGCGACATCACTCGCGAGATGTACGAAAAAGGCGAACTGCAAAGTTTATTGAAGGAAAAAAAAATTATTGCGGAATCAGTACCAAGAAACCAGTGCCCAGACGCTGGATAACGTAGTATAGCTATGAAAAAGGATCTTATGTCTTAAACCGTATCCGTTCAGGGGAGCGGCAAAATAAGGTAGACAAAGCAAGATAATAATGTTGATGTTAACACTATTGTCAAGTTTACTGGCCTTTCTATTAGTGAGATTGAAGAATTAAGTGTGAGCGGTTACAAATAATTTACCATTTCTTCTGGTTTCACTATCCTTTCAAACTCTTCCTCAGTGAGCAGTTGAAGTTTTGCTGCTGCTTCTTTTAGAGTGATATTTTCTTTATAAGCAAGCTTCGCTATTTTTGCTGCATTGTCGTACCCTATATGCGTATTTAATATAGTGACCAACATCAACGACTGATTCAGTAAATCTTTTATCCTCTCTTCATTTGCTTTAATACCAATTACACATTTTTCTGTAAAATTTAAACTTGCATCAGCTAAAAGTCTTATAGACTGCAAAACATTGTAAATTATCACTGGCTTAAACACATTCAATTCAAAATGACCGTTTGAACCACTAATGGTCACAGCAACATGATTTCCCATAACTTGAGTGCATACCATAGTCACCGCTTCACACTGAGTTGGATTCACTTTACCTGGCATAATTGAAGAACCAGGCTCATTTTCCGGTAACATTATTTCCCCAATTCCGCATCTTGGACCAGAACCAAGCAGCCTTATATCATTTGCAATTTTCATTAAACTGACTGCTGCTGTATTGAGTGTTCCACTGAGCTCAACTAAAGCATCATTTGCTGCTAGCGCTTCAAATTTATTGCCTGCTGAAGTAAATGGAAGATTAGTGATTTTTGCAACTTCTCTAGCAAAATCTTCAGCAAAACCCTTTTTAGTATTGAGTCCCGTGCCAACTGCAGTGCCACCTTGTGCAAGCTCATATATATCACTTAAAGTTGATTTTACTCTCTCTATCCCCTTTTTAATCTGGACTGCATAGCCAGAGAACTCCTGTCCTAGTGTTAGGGGCGTTGCATCTTGTAAGTGAGTACGTCCTACTTTTATTATATCTTTAAATTCCTGAACCTTATTATCCAGCACCTTATGCAATTTTTCAAGATTTGGAATAAGCAAGCAGTTTATTTGCTCTGCTGCTGCTATATGCATTGCTGTTGGAAAGGTGTCATTTGACGACTGACCATAATTCACATGATCATTTGGATGTATCGGAGATTTACTACCCAAATTGCCACCTAAAATCTCTATTGCACGATTGCTGATCACTTCATTCATATTCATATTAGTCTGCGTTCCGGATCCGGTTTGCCAAACAACAAGCGGAAATTCATTATTAAATTTGCCATCTATTACTTCCCTCGCGGCTGTGCAAATTGCGTCCCCTACCCTATCATCTATAACACCATGTTTCATATTAACACGCGCTGCTGCAAGTTTTACTATTGCTAATGCTTTAATCAGAGGCTCTGGCATTTTTTCTGTGCCAATCTTAAAATTTTCTAAAGAACGCTGAGTCTGCGCTCCCCAGTAATGTTCACTTGGTACTTTTACTTCCCCTAAGCTGTCTGATTCTATTCTCGTCTTTCTATCCATATTTTCCTCCTGGTGTTATGCAAACTGGTTCACTACATAATTTTTTCATGCCTACTTCTTGGTTAATTAAATCATACTAGATCCAAGTAGTCAAGTGTACGAACATTGCAATTTTCAGTTAACTTGCATGGTAGATGCAAGTAGCTGACACTGATTCACTTTATGATGGTGTCATTCCAGTCTGGAATCCAGCCTTTTCATAATCATCAAAACGTTGTATTTTAACATAAAACGGCTACTTTTATGCTTACCAACTTAA
>NZ_LYUY01000053.1:0-9042 GCF_001675785.1 Wolbachia endosymbiont of Nomada ferruginata | reverse complement strand
TGTTGGATACTTTTTTCTCATCTTTACCCCGTACTAAAATTTCAGATATTATAGCCTTTTACTTGTTTCCGGACAACCTCTTAGCCACTCTTGTTTTATTATACCACTTGAAAGCGGCAGGGGGTTTTGTTGATATTGAGCAGCAAAAGCGTAACTCCCGAGTTCAACTTTTATCATCTCAACTTCTTCTCTTCCTCCCTCCAGGGGATATAATAACTCATTCTCTTCTCTTGAGTATAATACTCTTGCAGGTAGTGTCATTCCAGCACTTGATGCTGGAATCCAGTCTTTTGCGGTTGAATTTTCTGGATCCCAGTGTCTGGGCACTGGGATGACAGGAGGGGGGGTTGGAATGACACCAGTATGGTTATTAATTGAATAAATAACCTCCTTATTTTCAGAAATCATTGGCAAACAAATGTGATGCCATATGTTTTTTGGCTTGGATAAGAGGTGCCCAGTTAAGTCTTCCAGGTGGAGCCTATGCATCACAAGCACAATTACTCCTTTTTTTCTATCGTTGAGTCTCGTTACTAAAGTCTGATCGAACCAGTTTGTGGCACGTTTTCTAAATGTTTCACTCAAAGCTTGAGCAGGGTTAAGCGGATCATCCACAATAATAAAGTCACCACCTTCACCGGTTAATGTTCCTCCAACTGATGTTGCGATTCTGTATCCTCTCTGCACTGTTTGGAATTTATATTTAGTGTTCTGGTCTTTGGATAGTTCTACCTCTGGAAATAGCTTTTTATACCAATCAGATTGCATTATGCACCTCGTATCGAGCGAATGTTTTTCGCTAAGCAACTTAGAATAACTTGCAACTATTATTCTTGCAGTTGGCTGATTTCCCAGTATCCATGCGGGCCACGCAACACTTACACATATGGACTTCATTGAACGCGGAGGCATATTGAGTATTATGCGCCTTACTTCGCCAGCATTCGCTGCTTCCAGCCTGTCTGCTATGACTTTTATGTACTGATAATCATTATACTCACATCCCGGCACCACTGTTTGAAAGCACAGTTCAATGAATTTTAGAAAGTTCATGTTAGACCTCCTATAGTATCACCCAAGTAACCCCTATGGTGTCATCCAAGTAGCCGACACTGGTTCCTTTATGACGGCGTCATGCAAGTAGCTGACACTGGAATCCAGTTTTTATTATACAGCTGCTCAATGTGCTCATTACAGTGAAGTTTCCAGTGTCTGGGCACTGGGATGACATCCTTTGGTTTTTTATATGGTTACGCAAGAAATCTAGTGTAGATTTTTATTTATTTTATAAGATTGAAGTGTTACAGTAGCGAGCTTACAACACTACTGTTTTGTAAATTTAGTGAATAAAATTACTTCTTCAACTTTATCGAAGTAAAGAATTGATTTCCATTGCGGTAAATGAGCAACATTATTGAATCTTTACCGTTTTTCTTTACTGCTGAATCAACTTGTTTTTGAAAATCATTAGTATTTTCTATATCGGTTCCATCTAATTGGATAATAATGTCTCCTTTTTTAATACCACGCAGCGTGGCATTACTGTTACTATCTACATTGGTAACTATCACACCTTTTGTAGGATTACTTTCTTTTGATTCTTTTGGCAGGTTTGAAACAGTTAAACCAGTTATGTAATCGGATGTTGATTTATTTTCTTCTTGATTATTACCTTGACCATCATTTGCAGATTCTTCAATCACAACCTTAATATTGACCTCTTTGCTCTTTCTAAGTAACTTAATTTGTACTTTTTTTCCAGGTTCAGTTCTTGAAACCATTTGAGGCAGTTGTGTCATTCTATCAATTTTTTTATCATCAAATTCTAATAATATGTCACCCACCTTAATTCCACCTTTTTCTGCAGGACTATCCTGTACTATACTTGCAACCAGTGCACCTTTTGTATCTTTTAAACCCAAGGACTTAGCGAATTCTTTCGTTATAGGCTGAACTTGCACACCAAGCCAACCATGTTTTATTTTTTTGCCACTTTTTAATGTGTCAATAATTGACATAGCTAAATTAGATGGTATAGCAAAGCCTATACCCACGTTACCGCCAGACTCAGATGGGGAATAGATAGCGGTGTTAATGCCTATAACTTTTCCATTTAAATCAAATAATGGCCCTCCAGAGTTGCCTCTATTAATTGCAGCGTCGGTTTGAATAAATTCATTCATAGTGCCGATACTAATGTCTCTAGACCTTGCAGATACAACTCCCTTGCTAACGGAGCTACCCAAACCAAATGGGTTACCTATTGCAATAACAGTATCGCCAACCCTTGCTGCATCAGAATCACCAAATGCGACGAAAGGAAGGTCTTTATCAGAATGGATCTTAAGCACAGCAAGATCAGTTCTTGCATCATAGCCTAAAACTTCTGCTTTAAAATGAGTATTATCGTTCATGGTAGCTGTGATATCTTGGGCGTTTTTAATAACGTGATAATTTGTTACTATGATTCCACCTTTATCTATAATAAACCCAGAGCCAAGCAACACCACCTCTCTGTTAACACTAGGGCCCCTATCCATAAAAAACTGATCAAAGTGCTCAAAAAACTCTCTAAAATCATCAAAAAAATTATTTCCTGGCATAGATGGAACTCTAGTTTTGCTGTTATTTTCTTGTTTGATGATTTGTTCGCTTGAAATATTTACAACCGCAGGAATGAGTTCTTCCACTAAATCGGCAAGTCCTTGATTACAGTTGCATGCAGTAGTGCTAGCATCAACGACCTTTTTTGCATTCCAATCAAACATATTAGCATACGAAGAAAACGCAATTAGAAAATATGCAAATATAGATAAAATAAATGCCTTACTTTTCATAAATTATTTCCATCCTTTATTTAAAATATCTAAAAAGTTATTGTTTGGTGAAAGTACAAATTTAGTATTATTTTCGGCAAATGATTTACTGTAAGCGCTCATAGAGCGATAAAAGTTAAAGAACTCTTCATCAACCTTAAATGCCTCATTATAAATTCTAGTTGCTTCAGCATAACCACGGCCCCTTATTTCGTACGATTCTTTTACTGCACTGGAGATAATTTCCCTTTTTAATTTATCAGCTTTTGATCTAACTTCCTGCCCAGCTTGCTCTCCTTCTGCTCTAATTTCTTTTGCTTCTTTTTCCCTTTCAGTTTGCATACGGCGAAATATTGCAGAACTATTTTCTTCTGGTAAATCTGCTCTCTTAATTCTTACATCTATTATTTCTATGCCAAATTTTTCAGCTTCAGAATAAACTCCACGCTGAATCAATTGCATAACCTCTGATCTTTTTTCATTCAACAAGCTAATCAACGAAAATCTGCCTATATTTTCTCTTATGTGAGCTTCTATAACCGGATATAATCTTCTAACCAGACCTGATTCATTCCTCACAGCCTGGTAAAAAGTAACAGGATTTGTTATTTTATATTTTGCATACGCATCTACTATAATACGTTTTTGATCCGCTGTTATCACTTCCCTTGGGATCTTATCAGGACTTAAATCTAAAACTCTTTTATCAAGAAACTCTACACTATTTATGAATGGCAACTTAAAATATAAGCCACTTTCCCTAACATCCCTTACAACTTTACCCAGTTGTATAACTATTGCTTGCTTTGTTTCTTGCACAACAAATATTGAATTAGATAAAACAATCAATAAAACAACAAATACAGAAACAAAAACAATTTTAATATTACTACTCATGGTTATTTTCCTAAATTTGTAAGAGGTAAATAAGAAAACATACCTTTCAGATCATCAGTTACAACAACTTTGTCTACCTTACTGAAAATATTTTCCATAGTTTCAAGATAAATACGATTCTTAACGAGAGAAGGATTCTGTCTATATTCCTCATAAAGAGATAAAAAGCGATTTGCATTACCTTTTGCTTCATTTATTATTTCATTTTCATATGCTTGTGCATCTAATTTTATCTTTATCGCTTCACCCTTTGCTCGAGGTATAATATCATTATTATAAGCATATGCTTCGTTTATAGTACGCTCTTTGTCTGCACGAGCACTTTGTACATCTCTAAACGAACTGATTACTTTTTCTGGTGGATCAATTTTTTTCATTTGAACAGATAAAATCTCTATACCCATTTGGTATCCATCAAGAATCTGCTGCAATAGAATTCTAGTATCTCTAGAAATTTCTGGTCTGCCTTGACCAAGTGCAAAAGAGATCGTGTTTTTACCTATTATTTCTCTCATGGCACTTTCAGCAGCATTTTTAACACTGAAACCGGGTTTGTAATCCCGCACTTTGAATAAATAGTCCTTAGCATCTCTAACGCGCCATTGAACCTCGAAGTTAACGTTGACTATATTTTCATCTCCAGTTAGCATCACGCCTTCACCGCGATCTGTATCTCGCCCATAAGAACTACTTACCCCAATTTCTTCACGATTTACTTCCTTAACGTTCACTTTAAAAACCTTGCCAATAGGGTAGGGGAAGTGATAACGCAAACCAGGTGTTTCTGTATTAGAATATTTACCAAAGGTAAGTTCTATACTTTCTTCACTAGGATGGACAATATAAAAGCCAGTGCAAGCATAGAACAGCAAAATAATGAAAATGATGAAATAAGGTTTTTTGCCCCTGTTTCTGGTTAATCCATTAAGAAAGAACCTTATATCAGATACAGCTTTACTTAAAATATCTTCATTATTGGGAGTTTTGTTCCCTACCGGTTTCTTTCCCAGGTTCCAAGGATTATTATCATCAAACATAATGATTGATTCTATAATTAATACGCTAATATTACTTCTTTAATAAGAAAATGCAAACATAAATTGCTATTTTATTTACAAATTAATCATCAGGATGGAAAACATGATCGTACACTTCCTTTTCTCTATGTAATATGGTCGACTCTATGGAATTTTCTGGCTTTTTTTTGAATTCTTTTTTGTCACTCTTTAAGTGCACTACGTCTTCGTGAAAATGGAAATGATAGCTGAATAATAAAACCATTATTATTAAAGTTATAACAGCTAAAAAGATGAGTGTTCTTTTTCTATACCTCATAAATGCTGCAGCTTCTTGACCTAATTTTCTACGCTACCACAAAACACGTCAAGCGAAATTATTTGAAGATAAATAAATACTGGCAATCAATTTAACACTAACTTAAGAATCAAGGAATACAATTATAATATATTTAATTAATAGTGAGGTTTAAAATGTCACCTAATGAAAAAAATTCAAATTCTGTTGGAACTCAACAAAACCAACCAGAAGATAGTTTTGATTTGAATAAAACGATGCAAAATCTACCAAATTCAGATATTGCTAATGATCCCAAGAAGCTAAAAGAAAGAATTACTGACCTGTTAAAAGGGGATACAGAATTCTCTAAGATGAAACAAGGAGATAAGATTCTTGTAGTAAGTACAGCAAGTGGATTATTTACGGCAGTACTACCACTTTTGGCAGTTGGTGCAACACTTGCTATACCGGGTGCTATAGTTGGTCTTGCTTTATATTTCGCTGTAAAAGTCGCTGTAAAAGCAGTTCAATCTGGATATAAAGGGCTCAAGTGGTCAGCAGAAAAAACAGTTGATGGGGCGAAATATACTGCCGGAAAAGTTAGAGATGGTGCTGTACATGTTAAAGATAAGGTGAAAGAAGGTTATGAACATTCAGTAGATTCACTGAAAAAAGGCGCTAGTTTTGTAGGCGAAGGAGTGGCAAATAAGTTCCATAAGGCATCTGGTGAGACGGACTATTTAGATAAGGTAAAAAGGTTTACTCCAGATGCAATTAAGAAATCTGACGAAATAAGAAATGATATGAAAGCAATTTTTGCTGATAAAGGAAATAATTCTGGGTTAGTGAAAAATATACTTTCTGGAATATCGTCAGAAATTGATTTAAAAATGGCAGAGAAGGCAAAATCAGGGGAGATTGAACATACTTCTGGATGGCAAGTACAGAAAGAATTCATTAATAATTTAAATGAAAAAAGCTTGCATAACTTGTTAACACAAAGGTCATTACCTAAAGGTAGTTATTTCATCGACAGTGTTTTCTCTGAACATCACGATGAAATTAAGAAGGTTATTAAAGAATGTAGAGAAAATCATTTGTACTCAAGCGTAAGCAATATGTTTGACAGAGCAGAGAAAAAAGCTAACAGGCCTTCTGTCAAAAGTTTAACTAGGTCTGTGTCATCATCATTCTCTTCACTGGGAAGAAAAAACTCTGAACAATCTAACAGCTTGTCAAGAAGCAATTCACTAAATTCTATAGGAACTGAAAGTACTGCTACTGTCTCTGATTCAGATTCTCAGAACTTTGCAACAGTCCGTAGAAGCAATTCATCTAGTAGCTTAACTCCTAAGCTTACTCCAGTTGCTCCACCAGAACTACCTAGAAGCGCCTCATTGACTAACTTAAATGGACAAAGTTCTTTCAGTGAAGATGTTCTCAGTGATCCTATTGTGGAGCAAAACCTGGATAGTTTGAGTAACAGAACTCTCACTCACAGTAATTCTACTGATAGTGGAATGGGTTCTGGTTCTTCTACGCTAACAAGAAAACAAGTTCTTCCTTTAAAAGAAGAATTTGACAGAGAACTCGAAGAAAAGTTGGCAAAACGACGCGCATCTCTAGATCAACCTAGTGCAGAACCTGTCAACTCAAGAGCTACAGCAACTCCAGGAACAGTGTAATAAGTAAAACTTCTACCTTCTCCAAAAGGATGTTACTCAATGAGTAACGTCCTTTTTTTGTTTTTAAACTATAGAAAAATCCTAGATCCCAGCGGTATGCGTACAACCGTATGAACATTGTGATTTCTCTGCTAGGAAAGGTGTCATCCCAGTGCCCCTGTGATGTCATTCCAGTGCTTGACACTGGGATCCAGGAAAGTTTGCTTGTTTACAAGCAAACTAGCATAGAAAGTGGTTACAACGTTTTCGATGAGATTATATGGAAAACTGGATTCCAGTGTCAAGCACTGGAATGACATCACAGGGGCACTGGGATGACACCTTTACGTTTGAGGCAAACTAGCTATAACACTTAACATACTACCTTTGCAAACAAATGTTCATACAGTACGCGCTGGCGTTATTTTCTCTTGATGAATAAATCTCGGTAGAGTATAGTAGCAATGCGTTTATGTAAATTCTAATGAGTAATTTAGTTTTAGTCTATGCAACTTTTTCAAATTTTGAGGAGGCTAAGACTGTTTCTGAGGAATTGTTAAACGAGAAATTAATTGTATGTGTAAACATATTTCCCGAAGTGAATTCTCTGTATTTATGGGAAGGTAAAATTAGTAATAGTTGTGAAGTAGTAGCAATTATGAAAAGCAAAAATGATCAAGTTGATAAAATTGTAGAAAAAATCGAAGCAATGCATTCTTATGATCAGCCAGCTATTGCTGTGATGCCCATAGAAAAAGCAAATAAATCTTTTACTAATTGGGCTAATAGTGTTATTGATGTAAGTAGTATTGGGGTGTAGCCAAGTGGTAAGGCAGCGGTTTTTGATACCGCCACGCGAAGGTTCGAATCCTTCCACCCCAGCCATATTGAAGTGGGTGTGAAATGATATCACTTTTCTATAAATTAAGATTATTGAATTATATATTAGGTAGTCTAAAAGATATAATTGTGAAACTGTTTCTCTTCACAATGTATCTTTACACATTCAGCATTGTGCTCATGTTTCTCAGCAATGGTTTTTGGTATGCTGTAGAATTTTGCTCTTTCAAAAATGCGTTTTACCGTTTTTTTCAATATTGCAAGTGGTATTATGAAAATAGGGAAGATCTCGGTTACGGAATTTCTATTCGAATATTAGTGGCGTTTCTTACTCCGCATTTTCTCTATAAATTATTACTTGGCACAGGCTGGAAGTCCTTTTTAAAGGAAAAGATAATACAGATACTCAACACAAGAAGAAAAAAGGGTAGTGAGTTCAGTAACAGTAGCAAACCAAGTGGCAGTAGTTATAGTGATAAGAATAATTACAGCAATAACAGTGGTAACAATGAGCGTCAAGCTCAAGATGCAAAGCGAAAAGTAAACATGATAAAGCAGCTATTAATCAAAGATATAGAGGCAACTATAGATAGGAGATTGAATTATATTTTTTTCGGTAAAAGGAGTAAACCTCATTAAGTATATAAAAAGGCTTTATCTAGTAAGGCTTTTTAAGGTTGGCTGTATTTTATTTTTTACGTATACCGGATCACAATCAGCCAATATACATGTGTGCACAAAATCTTGACTAAAGTCTGACAACCAAGAAATTGCCTTACGTTTTTCTACCAAGCTTTCTGTTTTTTTACAGTTACTTGCTGCATCAGTCATCGCCTGCGCTATTACTGATTTCCACAGCAAATAATACCTTTGTATATCATCTGACGTACTATTTGTTTCATAGTGGTTAAAAAATTCTTTAAAATTGAAGTTGTTTAACATAATGATACCTCTTTGGATTGAAATTTGAAATGATTTAAGTTTATGTCGCCACAGCAGATTCCGCTAACACGTAGCGGGATGACGATTGTCAGGCCAGCGCCCCTATGATGTCATTCAAGTAGCTGACACTGGTTCCTTTATGATGATGTCATCCCAGTGCTTGACACTGGGATCCAGCCCTTCCATAATCATCAAAACATTGTATTTTAACGTAAAACAGCTATTTTTATACTCACCAACTTAATAAAATTCCTGGATTCCAGTGTCAAGCACTGGAATGACACCCTTTACGGGCTCTTAAATTGCAACTAATCTAAATATTTAAGAAATTTACCAAATGAAAAAAAAGGCAAAAGAAGCCCCGTAGTTAACTAGTTATTTATATGTACTTCAAAATATTGGCGTTTTTTATTCTAAACGCTGCAATTTAGCGACTTTTAAACTGCAACAGACCCTTAGCTTAAATGCTAAGAAATTTACTAAGCAGAAAAAAAGGCAAAAGAAACCCCGTGTTAGCTAGTTGTCACTCTCTAATCCTGCAAATCGGCGTACTATACTGTCTTAAACGACTTATAAGCGCGTTTCAG
>NZ_LYUY01000052.1:0-9499 GCF_001675785.1 Wolbachia endosymbiont of Nomada ferruginata | reverse complement strand
TATTATTTTTGCGATCCCAGTGTGAAAAAAATAGCCAAAAACCATGACTATCATATTTGACACAGCTGTAGCCAGACCTACCAAGTTATTATTCACATAACTTATCGCTTTGTAAATGGTAACCACCTGATATCCAGATGCGAAACCAATAACAAGGAGTGCCGGCAACGCAATATACAGACCGCCAACCTGCGTGAAAAGCAAGAGGAAACTGGCAATCATTGCAAAAGAACATGTAATAATTGCCTCGTAATGTTTATTTGGATATTTCTCTAGAAAGTAAGCCAAAAAGAATGATCCAGCTCCCATGCCTACAAACATGAGAGAAGGAAGTAAAGATGCTAGATCTGTGGTTATTTGATATACTTCACACAAGAACGTTTTTGCCCAAGCATCAGCAAAACCCTGCAATGGACCAACCATCAAGCCACCAAAAAAGCCGATTAGAATGACATGTTTGTTGAAAAGTACAGTTTTTAAATCCTGAAACATATTATCATTTACACTTACTTCTTTCTGGTCATTACTGCTTGGCGTTATAAAGAATAACAGTAAGGCAAGTAAACAACCAAATACTGAGAAAGTGTAAATAACATAGTCCCAACCAAATTTATCGAGTAAGAAGTCCAGGGGTAATCCACCACAAGTAGCTCCTAATAACCCTATTATTATAGATAAGCTGGCCATTCTTGCTGATTTTTCTTGCGCAAAATACATGCTTGCAACTTTAAAAAGCCCAATTGCTGAAGCGGATGACCCAATTCCAACGACTATTCTGCCAAGTATTGAATAATACCACTCATCAAAGCATATAAGTGGTAATGTTCCGGTAAATGTTAAGATAATACAAATAGGCAAAACAAATTTTGGCCCGAATTTGTCAAGAGCAAGACCAATAGGTATGTGAGCCAGCGTATAGCCTACATAGTATAACCCGCCAAACTGGCCAACATCTGCAATACTTATATTAAATTTTGTTATTAATTCAGGTGCAATTATGTTTCCAACAACCAGATTAAAAAATTCCTCTGCAACATGAATCTCAGCTAAAATTTAGGATTATAGATACTTTAGTTATAAAAAACAATACTATATTAATCATCTAAATCTGCTTAGCTCTTTTTACAGCTTATAACTTTAAGTAACCAAAAGCCTATCATTCCTATTAGTAGGCATATAGGTATTATTAACATAGACTTAACCATTACATCAGTTCCATAAAATGGCTTTCCATCAATAATTTCACCGTTCCAATAAAAATTCATTATATTTGCAATAATGACGTGAAAAAGATAACCAAAACTCATAACTATGGAATTACCTACAGATCCTGCACTTGCTACTGCTTCGTTTTTTACACAACTTACAACTTTAGCAGTAAAAACAATTTGGTATGCAGAAGCAAGGCCAATAATGAATAGTAATATACATGCCAGGAGTTCACTAATATTGCATATAAAAAGTAATAAGAACACAATTATCATGGCCATAGCACAAGAAATTATTATTTCATAGTGCTTGGTTGGATTTTTTGCTAATATGTAAGGAAGTAATAAATGCCCAAAGCCAAAGCCTATTAGTATCCATTTTGAAATGCTATATGCAATGTGTCTATCTATAGCGTACATCTCATGCAAGAATGTTGCGGACCACGCATCTGCAAAGCCTTCTAATGGTCCAACCATAAAACCGCCAAACAAACCTATCAATAAAATATCTTTATTAAATATAACTTTGCTTAAATTTTTAATATTTAATTCTTCGTCTGAGGTGCCAACTTTAGGTATAGATATAAAGGTAGTTAAAGCAAGCAATAATCCAAGCATTATACACACAGTAAATAAATAATCCCACCCAAACTTATCAAGTAAGACATGTAATGGTTTGGTGGCAAATACACCACCTGAAATGCCAATAATAACCGATATGCTGAACATCATGGCAAATTTTTCTCTATGGTAATAGATTCTTATTATTTTAAAGAGTCCAAGTACTGAAGCAGAGGATCCAATACCAGTAATTATTCTTCCAATAATAGAATAACTCCAATCATTAGAACTGACTAAAGGTAAAGCACCTAAAGATGTTAATGCAATACAAATCGGTATAACAACTTTAGAACCAAATCTATCTAAAAGAATACCTACAGGAATATGTGCTAACACATAACCTACATAATACAGTCCACAAAATTGTCCTATTTCTGTTGTTCCTATATTAAACCTTACTACCAATTCAGGAATTATAATATTTGGGATTACGCGTAATATATATTGGTATGCATAAAACAGTGACGCCAACAACCAGATTAAAAAATTCCTCTGCAACATGAATCTCAGCTAAAATTTAGGGTTATAGATACTTTAGTTATAAAAAACAAAATAAATATTTATCAAAATTTAATAAATATTTATTTCGATCCATTGAAATTTAATATAGATAACTAGTGTAAGCAACTATACATATTAACTAAATCCTCTAGATCCCAGATTGGTATGGCAGAGGGTAATATAAAAAGTCTATTTTACTTTTGCAATTTTTAAAAGAGACTTTTTATTTTACTTACAATTTTTTCTACCATATTTATAACTGGCTCATGAATAAGGTATATGAAAAAAATTACACCACAAATGATAAGTATATTTATGATTTTGCCCTTATTCATCTTTATCTTGAGCTTCACTTTTGTTACAAGATCCATTTTATTTATGTTTTTATTCCATGCTGACAATTATATCTTAAATACCATAATTTTCAGTAAAATTTGACTTCAGAAGTACCCTATTAACTCAATATTAACCTTTCTACATGTAAAATAGTTAATATAACATTGAGTTAGGCTGATGAGCATAAGCACAATAGATAATACACTGCAAAATTACATAACAAAATACATCGAACAAACATTCGCTACACACGTGCTAGGCAATAGATACGACAAATTGTATAGGAAACTTCTAAGTGGTATAGAAGAGATAATAAAGCTTGCTGTAAACGAAGCAAAACACTACGATGAAAATTTAGAAGATCTATATAACGATTCAAGATTTAATAAGAAATTTATTCAAGCTGTTGTTAAACATCAGGTGTCGGAATTTTTAAATACTCACCCGAAAAGAAAAGAAATTGTTGCAGAATTTTACAACGAACATCACATTAACGAAAGTGATTTAAAGACTCTGGAAAAGGGGAAAGATTTAGTAAATAAAATAAATAATATTAACCTACTGCAACGAAGTGAAAAAAATGAGGAATTCAATATTAGAAAGACACTTGCTCAATCAATAAAAATGCCTTCCATAGAAAAACACAAGTTAGAACATTCAAAATAACCTTGGCGAAGTATGGCAAAATATACAACTTATGGATAGTCTATTTCATTTTAACTCCTGGCACGCTTTAGTAATACTATCACATCCAATTTCTAATTGTTCCTGAGAGGTTGCATAAGAAATTCTGATAAAATTTTCTAGACCAAATGCAATTCCTGGAACCACAGCAACCAAATGATCTCCCAGTAAGTATTCAGTAAAATCTAAATCATTATTTATTATCTTACCACTTTTTGTGCTTTTACTGAGCAATCCTTCACATGAGACAAATAAATAAAACGCACCTTGTGGAACAGATGCTGATAATCCCGGGGCAGAATTTAGCTCTTTCACCATAAAATCTCTACGACTCTTAAAAATTCTTGTTCTTTCTTTCAAAAAACTATGATCACCGTTTAATGCTGCTGCTGCTGCTGCTTGTGCTATCGAATTTGGATTAGAAGTGCTTTGAGACTGCAGCGTAGAGATAGCTTTTACCACATCACTTCTACCTGCAATATACCCTATTCTCCAGCCTGTCATTGCATAGGCTTTTGATACTCCATTGACTACAAAAACTCTATCATAAAGCTTCGGCTCAACCTGAGCGATAGTAAAAAATTTTTCGTCGTATATTATATGCTCATAAATATCATCTGTAACGACATTCACATGTGGATATTCAAGCAATATTTGTGCTATGTCTTTCAATTCATTATACGTGTACACAGCTCCTGCAGGGTTGTTCGGTGAGTTAAGAATTAACCATTTAGTTTTTTTAGTTATTTTGCTTTTCAATAATTCCGCTGTCAGTTTAAAATTTTGTTTGCATTCTACTACAACTGGCAAGCCGCCAAAAAGACTTACCATATCAACATATGAAACCCAATAAGGAGCTGGAATAATAACTTCATCTCCAGAGTTAATTGTTGCCATGAACAAATTGAATAACACCTGCTTAGCACCTGTACCAACACAGATTTGGTTAAGCGTGTACTCGAGGTTATTATCCTTTCTTAACTTATTAATTATTGCTTCTTTCAGCTCACGCGTTCCATCAACAGCAGTATATTTAGTCTTACCTTCACTTATTGCTTGAATAGCTGCTTTTTTTATATGATCTGGAGTATCAAAATCCGGTTCTCCTGCAGCTAAAACACAGATCTTTTTTCCTTCATTTTTCAACTTATTTGCCTTATCAGTTACAGCAATCGTAGGTGATGGTTTTATTAGGAACATTCTTTTTGCAAGGTCTGACATATTTTACTGAAGCTAAATTTAAATGATAAACCCCGTACAACAAAAAAGCTAGGAATTTTGTGTATTGTATTAGTAGCTTTTTACCAGGTTTACCAACGCAGCAATATTTTCAACTGGAGTATCAGGGAGTACTCCATGTCCGAGATTAAATATGAAGGGTAAATCTCTAAAGCAATCTATTATACGTTTTGCTTCTTTGATTGCTTCCGTTTTATTATAGGCTAAAAGATTAGGATCAAGGTTTCCTTGTAGAGGGATGTTTAGATTCGCTTTCGCCCATTTTATTGGAACATTATAATCTATACTTACTGCAGATACACCTGTTTGTTCGCAGTAATCCTTATAAAGATTTCCAGCAGACCTTGGAAAACCTATTATTGGAAAATCAGAAAATCTATCCTTTATTGCCAAGATAATTCTCTTTGTTGGTTCGATAACATATTCTTTAAACAATGGTTCCGATAACGCACCAGCATTACTGTCAAATAGCTGAATAACATCTGCTCCAAATTCTATCTGTTTAATTAGATAAATAATCGTTGCTTCCGTTATTCGTTCAATTATTTCCTTCAAACACGAAGGATAAAAATTTAATACTTTGGAAAAAGTTTTGCTGCTCCCACCTTCTATGATGTATGAGGCTACTGTCCATGGTCCACCAGCAAATCCTATGAGAGATTTTTCTTTTGGTAATTGGCTTCTGACTTTTTTTATAGCGTTTAGAATTGGTAAGGTTTTAGTTTCAATTTCTTGTGGACCCTTCAATTCCTTAGGACTTTCCACGGGTTTTATTATTGGACCTACACCGCGTACGAAATTCACGTCACAACCCAAAACATCAGCTATTATTAAAATGTCTGAAAAAATTATCGCCGCATCCATGTCAAATCTTGTCACCGGCTGTAACGTTAATTCTGTCACTAAATCTGTGTTGTAGCATATCTCCATAAAATTATTCATATTTTCTACTGCTTTGCGGTACTCAGGAAGAGACCTGCCAGCCTGACGCATTAGCCAGATAGGCACTCTTCCACCCGGCTCATTTCTCTTAATAATTCTCGTTATTGTTGTTTTGCTGCTTTCCAATCTATTCTATTTATTCTTTTGTATATTAAAGTATAGTAGTAATAATAGTTCTATCAATAACTTGTTACTAACTTAAAATTCAGTAAAAATTGGCGTTGTTCAACTTGTGGATAAATATGTGAGTAACTTTCGTATATTATTGATTTTCTGTTATGATTTATGTGTATAAGTAAGGTGTTTAGAGTGTTAGTAATTTTCTTTTATGGAAAATACTTTGCCATCATGCATTGTTACACAACTATGTATATGTTGTTGAAAAAGTTGTTGATCAATTGTTGGTATTTTATATCAACAAATAATTCACAAATTAATTTGACATTATTCACATGCTTATTAAACATTTAATAACAGTTTTCTTGATAAATCTAATCTGAAAACGTTTTTGCCATTACAGGGAATAAATTGAGTAAAAAAAGAACCTTAGTAGAAAAAATAGCATATAGAATTTTTCTCTTCCTTTTCAAAAAAGCTTCTGTGTTGAAAAAGTGTGCGACTGAGGCATTAATGAAAGATCTGCCAGACCTTAATATATTTAATGGTCTATTAAAATTCCGCGATTGTGGTATAATGGATATAATGACTCCACGTACAGAGATATGCGCAGTAGACATTGAGTCAAGCGAGCGTGAAATAATAAAGAAGATAAAAAACACTTGCCACACTAAAATACCAATTTATAAAAATAACTTTGATAACGTAATAGGCTTTTTTTATGTAAAAGATGTTATTTTTAATAGGGATAAAAATTTTAATCTGAAACATATTATACAAAGCGTAATATTTGTTCCACCCTCGATGAAGACAACTAATCTTTTTGTTAGGATGAACTCTTCTAAATCATGCTTAGCTATCGTATTGGATGAATATGGTGGAACTGATGGTTTAATTTCAATGACTGATCTTATAGAGGAACTAATACCAAACATTGATAGTGAAAACGAAATAAATTCAGAATATACCATTACTGAATTGTCTCAAAATAAGTTTGAAGTATCAGCAAGGGCTCTTATAAAAGATATAGAAGAGGATCTAAAAATAGAATTACGTGACCCTGAAGAAGACTATGTTACACTTGGTGGTTTGATTCTTTCGATTGCTGGTAAAGTGCCTTCTGTAGATGAAGTCATTAAATATAAAAATGGTATGAAGTTTATCATCAAAGATGCAAATGAGCGCTACATTAATAAAATAGTACTAGACTTAAGTGATTACAAAAATTAGATTTGGTACCCCTTATCGGGAAATGCCTTGCCTTGACACGAAGAAAAAGTTGTAATAACCAAATATGCAACTCAAGTTATAGTTAAACCTATTTCCAGCAAATTATTTTCGCAAGTATAATGCATTTCAGTGTTATAGTACTCTAATAATAAAGAGGTCATATAGATATTAATATCTTTTGTATTTAAATTAGTGTCATTTTTTTTGATTAATTTGTCTACTAATGATTTGCTTATTGGTTTGTGTTCATTTAGAATTTTTATAGTTAATAGCATTTTATCTTCTGTTTGACTCAGTAAAACAGATACTAGTTCAACTTCCGCCACTGCACTGGCTATAGTTAGCACCATATTAGAAATTATCTTATTTATCTTTTCAATTAAATCTTCCTTGTTTTTTGCAGAGTATGCGTCTATTTTCCACGTAAGCTTTACTTTTTTTTTAATAAATAATTTTCGATATTAGATTTGGTCTTATCAAAGCTATAATTATCCATTGAAGAAGAATATGCCTGCTTCATAACTTTATGTTTATATATTAAATCATCGGAGCTTTCTTTAAGAAACAACAACGCTTCCTTCTGCGTATCAGCATCATTCTTATCTATTACTTCAAGCTCTTCTACGCCAAACGTTATTCCATTCATAGAGTTAGCAAAGTCATGAAGCAGCCGTCCTGATAGCAGTTCCGTTATTAATAGTATGTTTTTGGTATTTTCGTTCATTGGATAATTATAAATGATTTAAGTTACCCTATATTGGTAAGTATATAATAGTCAATTAAGAGAAAGTTTCGTTGCACTTTTTATATCAAGGCATTAATATAGTATTAACAATTTTAAAATTTATAAAAGGATTATGAATACTTATACTAGATCAGGAATAGATATTGAACTATATAATAAGTTAATAAAAGAAGTCAAGCCTATTGCTCAAGAAACTACTAGAGAAGAAGTAATCAGCGAAATAGGTTCATTTTCTGCGTTATTTGATTTTGCTGCACTAAGTAAGAAGTATGACCATCCAGTACTCGTTTCCTCAACTGATGGAGTAGGTACGAAACTGTTGATAGCTCAAGAAGTGAATAAACATGATACTATAGGTATAGATTTAGTTGCAATGTGTGTAAATGACTTACTTGCACAAGGAGCAACGCCTTTATTTTTCCTTGATTACTTTGCAACAGGTGTTTTGAGCAAGGACGTTTTATTATCTGTGGTCCAAGGCATTGCAAAGGGGTGCAAGCAAGCTAAAATAGCATTGGTTGGTGGGGAAACTGCAGAAATGCCTGGAATGTATGGTAATAATCACTATGACCTTGCAGGGTTTGTGGTTGGTGTAGTTGATCGAAAGCAAATTCTTCCAAACTGTAGTATGATGAAAGCAGGTGATTATATAGTTGGCTTAGAGTCAAGTGGAATTCACTCAAATGGGTTTTCTTTAGTGCGCCATGTTTTCAAAAGCTTAGATATAAATTATAACGATACATCTCTATGGAATAATAAATCTTGGAGTGAAATACTACTTGAACCAACAAAAATATATGTTAATTCTTTGCTGCCTATCATGTCACAAGTAAAAGGTATTGCGCACATCACGGGTGGTGGTTTGGTAGACAATATTCCGCGAATTCTTCCAAAAAACTTATTTGCAAACATAGACATTAATTCCTGGAAATGGCCAGATATATTTTTATGGCTAACAAAGGAGGGTAAAATAGAGAAGAAAGAAATGCTAAAAACATTTAATTGTGGTATTGGTATGGTATTGATCGTAAGTTCTGAGAATATGCAAAACGTGAAAAATCATTTCCAAAAACGTGGAGAAAAAATTGAAATTATTGGAAAACTTGATGAGGCATGTAACCCTCCACTTGATAGAGTAGTATTTAGTTAACCTAACTCTACTGACAATCTTTCCGCAACTTCTAAGTATGCTTTTTTCAAGTTGCCTAAATTCAAACGAAAGACGTCTTTATCTAGCTTTTTATAAGTATTTTTATCCCATAACCTGCAGTTATCAGGGCTGATTTCATCGGCTAAAATGATTTTAGTACTGTCATTTATCAATCTGCCAAATTCCAATTTAAGGTCAACTAGATCTATGCCTGCATTTGAGAATAAATCAATTAGGATTTCGTTGATCTTTAAAGTTGTAGTTTTTACTTCATCCATTTCTTTGCTAGATAGCCAATCAAAATACAGTATGTGATTTTCATTTACCATTGGGTCGGCTAGGTCATCATTTTTGTAAAAAAACTCGATTATAGGAGATGCAAGCCTCTCACCTTCTTTGATATTAAAACGTTTGCAAAAGCTGCCAGCTGCAACGTTCCTTACTACTACTTCAAGAGGTATGATTTTGAGTTTTTTGACTAGCTGCTCTCTTTCATTCAGAGTTTTTATAAAGTGTGTGCTAATTCCTGCTTTCTCAAGCTTTTCCATGATAAAAGCACTAACATGATTATTAATTATTCCTTTGCTCTCAATAATTTCATATTTTTCCTTATTGAATGCTGTAACATCATCTTTAAAGTGCTGTATAACAGTTGATGAGTCTTCAGTTTCAATAATGGCTTTCGCTTTACCTTCGTATATCGTTTTATTCAGTGACATGTTTAAT
>NZ_LYUY01000051.1:0-9983 GCF_001675785.1 Wolbachia endosymbiont of Nomada ferruginata | reverse complement strand
AGATGAAACTACGGAAGAAGACTTAAGGAAAATAGCAGAAAAAGCACCAATAATAAAGTTAGCCTACGATGAATGAGACAGGTTTAGCTGGAATGAAAAAGATCTAATAGCGTATGAAGAAAGAATAATGGATCTACGCAAAGAAGAAGCCATTCTTGAATACAGACTTGATCTTGCTACTGAAAAAGGCATCCAAATTGGCGAAGAAAGAGGCATCAAAATCGGTAAAGAGGAAGGCAAAATTGAAGGGAAAATTGAAGTCGCAAAAGCAATGCTGGCTAATAATGTTGATGTTACCACTATTGTTAAGTTTACTGGCCTTTCTATTAGTGAGATTGAAGAATTGCAGAATTAAGTGTGAACGGTTACAGAGTAATTTCAAAGTGCATTTGCAGTTGGAACGGATACATTTAATGAGAGTCCCATTTCACGGTGTTCAAATCTACTCCTTCTTGTACCATCTCCCAAAGTGGGCTCATTTCTCTCAGTCGGCCAACATTTTTAGCAACAAGATCTGCTGCATACAAAACTTCTTCTTTAGTTGTAAATCGGCCTAGGCCAAATCTAATTGATGAATGCTCAAGGTCATGGCCATTATTTAGCGACCGTACGACATAGGAAGGCTCAAGAGACGCAGACGTGCACGCAGAGCCAGAACTTACTGCTAAATCCTTGATTGCCATGATGAGAGACTCACCCTCAACATAGGGAAAGCTCAAGTTTAGGTTGCCAGGAATTCTATTTTCATAATCACCATTTAAAACGATATCAGGAAACGCTTCTTTTATCTTATTATACAAAATATCCCTTAATTTTTCCACTCTAGTTGTTTCTTTTTTCATTTCTTCTCTAGCAATACGTGCCGTTTCACCAAAACCAACTGCAAGAGGTGTTGGAACTGTTCCAGAACGCATGCCTCTTTCCTGTCCACCACCACTAATTAGTGGTATCAGCCTAACACGAGGATTCTTTCTACGTACATATAATGCGCCTATTCCCATAGGTCCATAAATTTTGTGGCTAGAGAGACTCATAAGATCAATGCACATCTCATTAACATCAATTGGAACTTTTCCAAAGCTTTGAGCTGCATCTGTGTGGAAAAATATATTATGCTTTCTACATATTACACCAATTTCTTTGACAGGCTGAATTACTCCGATTTCATTATTTACCATCATCACTGAAACCAGGATTGTTTTATCAGTAATTGCTTCCTCAAGCTTTGATAAATCTATAATTCCGTTTTGCTTAACAGGCAAATATGTAACTTTAAAGCCTTCATTTTCCAGATGCCGACAAGAATCCAGAACACACTTATGCTCCGTGCAGACAGTGATTATATGATTTCCTTTATTTTTATAAAAGTGAGCAACGCCCTTGATTGCTGTATTATTTGACTCAGTTGCACCTGAGGTAAAGATAATTTCTTTGCTATCTGCGTTCACCAGATCAGCGATGTGTTTCCTTGCTTTTTCCACTGCTTCTTCAGCAGTCCAACCAAATGAATGGCTGCGAGAGTGTGTATTGCTGAACTCACCAAAGTAAGGTATCATCACCTCTAAAACACGGGGATC
The DNA here is from genome assembly GCF_001675785.1 of Wolbachia endosymbiont of Nomada ferruginata. Taxonomy (NCBI): domain Bacteria; kingdom Pseudomonadati; phylum Pseudomonadota; class Alphaproteobacteria; order Rickettsiales; family Anaplasmataceae; genus Wolbachia; species Wolbachia endosymbiont of Nomada ferruginata. The sequence goes on along the minus strand of NZ_LYUY01000051.1, from coordinate 8,406 downwards.
CACTTTAGTAGTAGATTGATAATCAAGAAATATTGGTAATTTTATTTTAGTATCATGTATTTTTTTACTTTCAACATTCATAAAGCTACCACGGAGACAAAATTTACAATTATTTTATAGCATTAAAACTTAATTTTTTCAAGATATAATCTTGCATCAAGTACAAAAGTGTCATCCAAGTAGCTGACACATAACTGTACGAACATTTATTTGCGAAAGCAGTGTGTTAAATGTTATAGCCAGTTTTGCCTCAAACACAAAGGCAGTGCCCAGACACTGGGATGACACCCTACTGGTGGCAATTGCTTCCAAATCACAATGTTTGTACAGCTGTGCGCCGTGCGCTGGAATCCGTTTTAGCCCTTATCTATATCTCAGTTCCACCAACAGTTATTGCGTCGACTTTGAGTGTTGGTTGACCAACTCCAACGGGCACATTTTGTCCATCTTTTGAGCATGTGCCAACACCGGGGTCCAACTTTAAGTCGTTGCCAACCATGGATACTTTTTTTAGCACTTTTGGCCCATCACCAATTAGTGTTGCTCCTTTTACTGGCTGTGTAATTTTGCCATTTTCTATTAGGTAAGCTTCCGAAGACGAAAAAACAAATTTTCCTGACGTTATATCAACCTGCCCGCCACCAAAGTTTACTGCATATAGACCTTTCTTTACGCTAGATATTATTTCCTCCGGTGTATGTTTTCCAGGCAGCATATAGGTGTTTGTCATGCGCGGCATAATAACTTTTTTATAACTTTCTCTTCTACCATTACCAGTTGGATTCACACCCATGAGTTTAGCGTTCATATGATCCTGCATGTATCCTTTGAGGATCCCATCCTCTATCAATATATTATAACTGGGTGGAGTGCCTTCATCGTCTACGCTGATAGAGCCACGCAAATTAGGCAGAGTTCCGTCATCAACTACTGTGATGTCACTAGCTGCTACTTGTTTACCCATAGAATTTGAAAATGCTGAGACTTTTTTGCGATTGAAGTCGCCCTCAAGTCCATGACCCACGGCTTCGTGTAACAATATTCCTGGCCATCCTGGACCTAAAACGACTGTCATTTCTCCGGCTGGAGTTGGAATTGCTTCAAGATTTACCAGTGCTTGTTCTAACGCTTGGTTTGCAACTTCTTTCCACTTTTTCTCAGAAATAAACTTACTATAAGGGTCCCTTCCACCATGCCCTGCAGAACCTCTTTCGGTACGGCCGTCCTTTTCTACAATGACTAGCACATTGAAACGTACCAGAGGCCTGATATCGCTTAATCTGTGATCACCCTTTATTATTTGTACAACTTGCCATTCTCCACTTAGAGTTATTTTTACTTGCTTCACGCAGTTATTTTTAGATCTTATATATTCGTTAACCTCATTGAGTAGTTTAATCTTTGAATTCAGATCCATTTCATTTATAGGGTTAATCCTCGAATATAGGCTTTTTGTCTCTTCGTTTAAATTTATTGAATTTGTCTTGTTTAAAGACACTGAGCTTTTTACCATAGAAGCAGCATTACTAATTTCTTTTTCGCTGATCTCAGAAGAACAAACGAAAGATGTACTATCTTCACAAAAAGACCTTAAACCAAATCCCCTTCTAGTATTCAAGTCCATGTGTTTTAATATGTTATCCTCAAAAACCAAGGACTCCGACTGGCAAAATTCTAGAAACAGCTCACCACCATCGCTATTGCTCAAAGCGTTATTGACTATTTTATATACGTTATTAATATTAACATTGTTTTTAGCAAAAAATATTTGATCTAGATTTGGCATTACCTTTGAACTAAAAATTGTTTAAGTATATTATTTAACTTTAACATAGTAAACTATAAAAAGCCCGGGTGGCGGAATTGGTAGACGCGCTAGCTTCAGGTGCTAGTAACTTTTTAAGTTGTGGAAGTTCAAGTCTTCTCTCGGGCACTCTTAGCTTCTATATTGCTTGTTGAATTAATTAATGCTATAATATAACATATTAGGTAATATTTATGCTATGTATGATGAAAAAAATAAGTTAGCCCACAGAAAGAAGGTACGAACTTATTCAAAACGCTTAGTTACTACACTATCTACTATCTACTATCTACTATCTCTTTCATTGGATACATAGCGGCATTGGTCTTGAATATTCCTGTCTTAAGTCTGTATTTTAGTATTGCCGGCACTATATTCAGTGCACTTTCGTTTGCTTTAAATATATGGTCACTAAATGATCATTCCCGACAACAGAATCTTAATAAGAAATCTGGCATAAAAAACACTCCAGGACAAAAAAAGTTAACAAAGATCTATCTTGATATAGCATCCAGTGCTTCATTTCTAATAGGAGGTATTGCATCTATGTCGCTTTTTGAGTCTTCTGTTATTTATTTTGTTTCTACGCCTTTTTTTATTCTAGGCTGTGCTATTATGGCAGCTAATATCGTTCGAACTATGATTAGCGAACCACAGGCAGAAAAACCTACTGATGACCACTCCCTAGTTGCAGGAGCAGCTTAAGTATTAACTTATTTAACTTATACAGGAATATTAGCTATATAATTCCACTGAAGGAAGCCATTCAAAAGAGTTCAACGTAATTAGCGTCAAAAAAGTGTAAGCAGAAATTGTGGGCTTATTGGGGTAGGAGCGCTTAGTACTCCTACTTCCACATCAATTACTTGAATAATTGCTCAAGCTATCAAAATAAAAGTTTTTATTCAGTAATTTGTGTATAAAGGGTACTATTTTACTAGTAGTGAAATAAATCAGAATGAAGTCTATTTTATTAACGAGGCCTTTATTGGACTCGTTCAATACAAGAAATATATTGAGAAAGTATGGATACAAAGTTTTTATAGAACCAGTATTCACAATAAAGTACTTAAATCCTGATATATCTGCGTACGAATTTGACGTTGTGATATCTACAAGTAAAAACAGTGTAAAGGCTTTTAGTCAAATATGCAAAGAGGATGACTTTCCGATTATTACAGTTGGTAATTCAACCATGCAGGCTGCAAAAAATTTGGGATTTTCTGATATAATCTCAGCAGACAGCAACGTTGATGATCTGATATCATTTATAAAAGCTCATTATTCAAACGCAATAAAGTTCTTATATATAAGGGGACAAGAAGTATCATGTGACCTAAAAAAGAGATTATCTGAAGAAGATTTCAACGTAAGAGAAGTTGTACTCTATAAAACAATTATAAAAAGGAATCTAACTAATAGGTGTAAAAATTTACTATTGGATGGTAAAATTGATAGTGTTGCTTTTTTTTCCTCACAGACAGCAAGGATATTTTGTTCATTAGTTCTAAAAAGTGGGCTATCTCATGTGATGAATAATGCAGTTGCATATACCATGAGTAAGAACATTGCTGATAGTTTAAAGTTAATCAAATGGAAAAAAATTATAACATCGAGGTTGCCTACTGGGGAGAGTTTAATTGATATAATTAATAAGGATTGCTGATGCTAAAGATTGCAACTTGGAATGTAAACTCCATACGTAAAAGAGTTAACCAACTTTGTAGTTTTATAGTTGATAGTCAGATAGATATAGTTTTGCTGCAAGAGATAAAATGTACGGAAGAGCAATTTCCTTATGCAGAGATAGAAAAGTTAGGATATGAATATGCTATCTATGGACAAGTTGCAAGAAATGGCGTTTGTGTTTTATCTAAATATCCAATATTGGAGAAGTTTAAGATTGATATCGTAGAAGGTTATCAAGAAGCACGTTATATAGAGTGTGTGATAAAGTATACCAATAGTAAGATAAGGGTGGGAAGTGTATACGTGCCAAATGGTCAAAGCCTGGACTCTCAAGCATTTGAATATAAACTCAAGTTTTTTGATAATCTATATGAAAGGATGAGCACTTTGTTAAAGAATGAAGAGTTAACTATTATAGCTGGCGATTATAATGTTGCACCGGATGAAATTGATGTCTTTGATTCAAATTTATTGAATGGCCAAGTGTGCTTTCATATAAAAGAACGTGAGAAGTTAAGAGCAGTCTTGAATCTTGGGTTTAAAGACGCGTTTAGAATATCTCACCCAAATTTGCAACAATTTACTTGGTGGCATTATCAAGGCAATTCACTCAGAAATAATCAAGGAATGCGAATAGATTATATGCTGTTATCACCACAAGCTGTAGATAAATTGGAAACATGCTACGTAGATGATAGATTGCGTAAGCTAGAAAACCCGTCTGATCATACTCCTGTTGTATGCGTTATAGAATAATAGCAGACCTCTTACACAACTCACTTTTTGGCAAACTTAGGTAATCCCTGCTTGTTTGTTGCTTGTGTTTTCTTCCCTTCGTTTGTTTTCCTTTCTTGTCCAAGGTTGATCTTGCTGTTTGCTTTCTTCGTTTCCCCTGTTGTTTTCCTGGGAAATTTGCTCAGGAACAGGTTGTTGTTCACTCTTTTCTTTTCCTTGGGAAATTTGTTCAGAAACAGAAATGGGTTGCTCACTCCCTTTAGCCTTCTCGACTGGGGTTCCTAAAATTTTATTGATACCATCGCAAATTTTTTTATTCAATTTTGCTCTCTTTTCTGTATCATCTTTATCTTGTGAGCTAGGGTCATACAAAGTACCTTTTTTGTTATTTGAAAAAAGAACTTCAACTCCTCTCTTTACGACAAATATTGTGCCGATAGCAGTAAGAACTACTCCGAGTGTAGTAGGACCAAAAATTAACATTGGAATAGTGGAAAGAAGGACAGGAAAAAAGATCTTGCTTAAGAACGTTGTTACCATCTCTTCATCACTAAGTGGTGGTTCATCTTCCTCTTTTTTGTCTTTACCTAAGAATGGTATATTCTCTAATAACCCATCTTTAAAAGAGCCAAGAAAGTTTTTAGGATCTACCTTTATTCCAAACAGCCACCCGGGAAGCTTTATGAATGAATCTTTAGCTTCTGTACCGCGTATATCAGCTACACAGTCATCTACTACTTTTTTTATTTTACCATTCTTGAGATTCTCCTCATTAGCTAATTTTTTCTCTCTAATTTTCTCAAATACGGAAAGTAAAAACTGAGAAAAATTCTCTTCACTTAGTAACTTTATATCTTCATGATTGATTTTCTTGAATATACCTTCATGATTTTTTGATATAAAAGTAAAAATTTTCTTTTCATTTCCATTCTGTAATCGCTTTAATTGTTTGTTTAATGACTCCAGATCACGATGTAATTTTTGTTTTTCTTTATCTGAAGGTTCTTCTTTCAATTTCTGTTTCTTCTTTTCTATTTCCTGTTTCGTTTGCTTTTCTAGAGTTTCTGGATTTTCTAAAATATCTAAGAAAGCACGATAGATTAACTGATGTTCCTCTTTTTCAAAAGTTTTCTCACCTTCATTAGGTAACTTTGGAGGTTTTGAACTTTTTACTTGTGGGCCTGTCATGGCTGACCTATTTGCATTTGCTATGTTCTATTCTAACATATTTTTCGTATTAGTTCAAATGATTTATACTCCTAGAATTCACGATGTTTAAGTCATAATTAAGGGAATTTAGACCCCAGTTGTCGCCAACTTTTATTTCTACTTCAAGTGGTATAGAAATTTCTATTGCATTTTCCATTATATCTTTCATAAGTTTTGCTGTTTCTTGTACCTTTTCGTCTTCTACTTCAACCAGTAGTTCATCGTGAACCTGGAGGATTATTTTACCTACTTTTAATTGGTCAAAAAGCTGAATCGTCGCACGTTTTATTATATCAGCGGCGGTGCCTTGCAGTGGTGCGTTTATTGCTGCCCTTTCTGCAAATTGTCTTATATAAGGAATTGTATTGTTTATGTCTCTTACAAAGCATCTCCTGCCAAACAAAGTTTCTACATAACCATGCAATCTTGCGATAGACACTGCTTTTTCCATATAGGCCTTTATTTCTGGGTAACAGGAAAAATAGTAATTAATGTATTCAGCAGCTTCCGCAATGGTAATTCCAAGCCGTTTTGCAAGACCAAATGGGCTAATGCCATATATAATTCCAAAATTAATGGATTTTGCTTTGCGTCTTAATTGCTCATCTATTTCTTGCACTCCAAAAACTTGCCTAGCGGTGATATCGTGAATATCTTGTTCGTTTGCAAAAGCTTCTTTAAATGCTGCAACGTTTGCAACGTGTGCCAGGAGTCTCAATTCTATTTGTGAATAGTCAGCAGAAATTATCTTATGCCCTTTTGGCGCAATGAATGCTTGTCTAATGAGATTTCCTTCTTCGCTTCTGATAGGAATGTTCTGTAAATTAGGATTGCTGGAGCTCAGCCTTCCAGTTGCAGTTGCAGTCGTTGAAAAGTTTGTGTGTATCCTACCATCAATGGAATCAACTTGCTTTATTAGTGCATCAGTGTAGGTGCCTTTTAATTTACTTAAATGTCGCCAATTTAAGATTTTACTTGCGATTTCTACCCCTTCTTCTTCGAGTGCCTCTAGAACTTCATAATTGGTGCTATACGATCCAGATTTTTTTGACTTTTTCTTTTTATTAAGCCCCATTTTATTAAATAAAACATCACTTAATTGTTTTGGCGACGCAATATTAAATCTTTCCTCTGCTAAGTTATATATCTCATCTTCAAGCACGGCAATTACCTGCTGAAATTTATCGGATAGCTCCTGTAGTTTTTGAATATTTAGCAATATTCCATTTTTCTCCATATCAAATATTACTTTCATAAGTGGCTTATCGAAGCGCTCGTAAATTGTGAACAATTTTTCCTGAAATAATCTTTGTTTCAGCTTTTCATGAATCGCTATTAAAGTTTTTGCCGAGAAAATTTCTGCATTTTCACTCAAATTATGTGCAACTATGTTTGGAATACTGTGATCATGCTTTCCTGTATCCAAGCTATACGACATTATCATCAAATCATCAACTGAATCTAGCATCTTCTCTACTACAGGAAAGATTTTCCTGATCTCTTTAATGTTATGTATTATTTTAAGCACCCCATTTGAGAGTAAAGTTGAGTTAATTGTAATGAGTGCATCTTGTATGCTGTCTTGCTCTATATAAAAAATATTACTTTCGCTATAAGATAGACTTAATACATTGTTTTCAAGGTGGTAATGAATTGCAATTCTGCCTTCGTATCTACAATGCTCTAAAAATTTCTCTAACTCTTCACTACTATATTCTGTTTTCTTTTCTGTGCTAGATCCATTGTAAGAAAAAAGCTTTTCCACTTTCCCTATTAAGGAATTGAATTCATACTTCTTTAAAAAGGATAATAGTTTCTCCATATTTGGAGAATGGACTTCATATTTTGCAATATCATGTTGAAGGTCTACTTTTTCGCATAGTGATAAAAGTTCTCTTGAAATTAATGCTTTTTCCTTATGTTCGGTGAGAATATTACGAATCCTCGTTTGCTCGATATTATCAATGTTCTCTATAATATTATTCAATGAATCAAATTCATCTAATAATTTAGTGGCAGTTTTTGGACCTATTCCCGGAACGCCTGGAATGTTATCGGATGCATCACCAGTTAGAGAAAATAAATCAAGAAGCTTGTGTGAGTTTACACCAAATTTTTCTACTATTTGTTTTTCATCTATATATATATTTTTAATGGGGTCGAATATTAAAATATTGTGGTTCAAGAGTTGAAACAAATCTTTATCTGATGAAACGACTACCACTTTAAAGTCTTGGTGGTTGGCGTATTTTGCAGCTAGTGTTGCGATTATGTCATCTGCTTCATAACCTTCAATTTCTTCATAGCTGAGGTTAAAAGCTTCTACCGCTTCCCTCAGTATGGTGAACTGTGGAGTTAGATCCTCAGGAGGCGTTACTCTGTTCGCTTTGTACTCAGGATATAAATTGTGCCTAAAATTCTTTTTCCCTGCATCAAGTGCTATAGTTAAGTAGTCCGAATGGGCAATGTACTTAAGAACCATATTCAGAAAGCCATATACACCACCTATTGGCATTCCTGTTGTGGTAATTAAGTGAGGTAGTACATAGTAAGCTCTGAAAAGAAAACCATAGCCATCGATGATTGTGAAAGTTTTTTCTTTCATTGTAGATATTTATGCGTGCTTTTGATGGTCCACTATTTAGCTGAGAAAATCAAGTTTTTGTTTTTCTGCTTTTGAGCGTTGCAAGAGATTTTACCGAAAATAGCATTCATGATGGGGATGTACACATATGTAATATCAAAACCTAGTAGAAGAAATTCATATTTTACCCAATCGAAGCGGGGAAATGTATTTCTCACCAGAATTCTGGATTAGAGATTAAAAAAACAAGAATATCAATAGCTTATTGTTTTAGCATTTACGATAAAGCAGTAAGTATTTCAAGATTAATTACTAATTGACCTTACCCAGAAAAAGTGGAGAGAAAGTTTGGAATGTTTTTTACAAAAAGAATGATGCATCAAAT
>NZ_LYUY01000050.1:0-10040 GCF_001675785.1 Wolbachia endosymbiont of Nomada ferruginata | reverse complement strand
TGTTGGATATTTTTTCCTCATCTCTTACCTCAATATTCTTTCTTTATATACTACGTATTCCTTGGTTTGTGGACAACCTCTAAAGTGTTTTGCACAAACAAAAAACTTCTATTACATCTGGTGGTTAAAGATATCCACGTTTTCCCAACCCATTAAGTCTAACTCAATACGAGTAGGAAGAAATTCAAAGCACTTTTGGGCCAATTCTTTTCTATTTTCACGTTCCAACATTAAGTCTAGCTTTTCCTTTATCTTGTGGAGATACAAAACATCAGATGCAGCATAACTTTTTTGTTTGTCTGTTAAATTTTCGTTTCCCCAATCAGAAGATTGCTGCTGCTTATTTAGTTTGGTATCAAGCAGCTCTAAGCACAACTCTTTTAAGCTATGATTATCTGTGTAAGTGCGAACTAAACGTGAAGCTATCTTTGTGCAATAGCACGGAAGTGCCCAAGTTTCCAAGTAATAACGTATTATGCTCACATCAAATCGCGCGAAGTGAAATATTTTAGTTATATTTTTATCCTCTAATATTTTTCTCAAATTTGGCGCTGTATAATCGTTCTTAAGTTGAACTAAGTGAGCGTTGCCATCATTAAAAGAGAGCTGCACAAGGCATAATCTATCTCTGCTATGAAGTAGCCCCATTGCCTCGGTATCAACAGCTATAGACCTTACATCATCTGGTATTGAACTAGCTGGCAAGTCGTCTTTATATAAAAATATTCCCATAAAGCTTTGTGGAATAATTAAAAACTTATGATAATCAAAAATGAGCCTTAAGTATACGAAAAGATCATAGAAGGAACCACGCAAATTTATGGGCTCTCACATTTTTCGTGTACACGGGGTTTACAAATCGCTGTATATGCCTATAATTAAGTAAATTTAGGTTAATTTAATTGCGGGAGTAGCTCAGTTGGTAGAGCGCAACCTTGCCAAGGTTGAGGTCGAGGGTTCGAACCCCTTCTCCCGCTCTTTACTTTCAAAATCATTTCGTCAAAAATCCCTTGACACATTTCGTCAGCCCCCTTATCATGAAACTGAAGGTATTCAGTTATCTTCATCTGTGAAGATTAAACAGCAAGAAAACAACGTAGTTGGCGTCTTATTTTTAATTTTTTGCACTATGTGCACCTTATGTCTTCACAATATTTCTAGGTTTTTACCTACACAAGCTGAAACGCGCTTATAAGTCGTTTAAGACAGTATAGTACGCCAATTTGCAGGATTAGGGAGTGACAACTAGCTAACACGGGGTTTCTTTTGCCTTTTTTTCTGCTTAGTAAATTTCTTAAACATTTAAACTAAGGTGAGTTGCATTTAAAAGCAGCTAAATTGCAGCGTTTAAGACTTAAAAAACGCCAATACTGAAAATAGACAATGACTAGGGCTTCTTTTGCCTTTTTTTTGTTTGGTAAATTTTTTAATATTTATATGGAAGGTGTCATTCCAGCGCGTGACGCTGGAATCCAGGAATTTTATCAAGTATAAAAGTTATGTTAAAATGCACCATTTATGGAAAACTGGATCCCAGTGTCAAGCACTGGGATGACATCATAGGGGCTACTTTCATGACACCATTCTTTTTCCTGGATTGTATCTTATCAGTAAAAAAGAAGAGCTATTTTAGGAAGTTTTTATAGGACTAAAACCAAAGAAAACTTGCATATAAGTTTATCAAGATGTAAAATTGAAGTTATTTTAAAAGAATAGGTTAATTATGAATCTTGTAACAAAATCTGCTATCGATTTTACTGCTTCATCTGTTCTCTCTGACGGAGAAATTGTTGATGATTTCTGTCTGAGTAAGCACATAAAAAATAAGTATGCTGTCCTTTTTTTCTATCCACTTGATTTTACTTTTGTTTGCCCAACTGAATTGATATCGCTCAATAATAGAATAAATGAGTTTGCAAAGCGTGGTGTTGAAGTGATAGGAATAAGTGTAGATTCAAAATTTTCACATTATAAATGGCGAAACACTCCAGTTAATGATGGTGGTATTGGAGAGATTAGCTACACTTTAGTGTCTGATATCAAAAAGTCTATATCAAGAGACTATGGGGTCTTATATGATGACTCAATTGCGCTGAGAGCAACTTTCGTTATTGATGATAAATTTATTGTACGTCATCAATCGATAAATGATTTGCCTTTAGGGCGTAATATCGATGAATTCGTTAGAATCGTTGATGCAATTAAACATAATGAGGAGCATGGTGAAGTATGTCCAGCAGGGTGGAAGAAAGGTAAGCCAGCAATGCAGGCAAGCGATGAAGGAGTAGCTGATTATCTAAACTCATACAGTGAAGAATTATAAATTTAGTACAAAAGTTCTTATTATTGGATCTGGGGCAGCGGGTTATGCTGCCGCTATATATGCAGCACGTGCAAACTTAGAGCCGATTGTAATAACGGGAATGCAGCCTGGTGGTCAGCTTACAATTACTACAGATGTTGAAAACTATCCTGGTTTTGTTTCAATACAGGGTCCAGAACTAATGGAGCAAATGAGGTTTCATGCAGAAAAGGTTGGAGCAAAAATAATAGATGATGAGATAAAAAGCGTTGAACAACTTGAGGATTTTAATGAGTATAGATTTAGATCTTCTGGTAATACTAATGACTACTATTCAGATGCAATTATAATTGCATCCGGTGCGCAAGCAAAATGGCTTGGTTTGGAGAGTGAAAAGGAATTTCAAGGTTACGGAGTTTCAGCTTGTGCAACTTGTGATGGTGCATTTTTTAGGAATAAAGTTGTAGCTGTGGTTGGTGGTGGAAACACTGCTGTTGAAGAGGCGATATTTTTAACTCGATTTGCCAAAGAAGTGATATTAATACACAGGCGTGATAAATTGAGAGCGGAAAAAGTAATGCAAGATAGGCTCTTTAAAAATGATAAAATAAAAGTAATGTGGAACCATACCGTAGAGCAGATTCTTGGAGAAGAAAATCCGAAAAAGGTTACTGGTATTATAGTTAAATCAACGGAAGCTCAAGAATTAAAAGTGGATGGAGTGTTTATTGCAATCGGACACGCACCAAATACGGGTATTTTTAAAGGCTTTGTTGAAATGGATGAACAGGGTTACATCATTACAAAACCTGGAACAACTTTAACTAGTAAAGCAGGAGTATTTGCTGCAGGTGATGTTCAAGATAAGGTATATCGTCAGGCAGTAGTTGCAGCAGGAACAGGATGCATGGCTGCGCTTGATGCAGAAAAGTTTTTGGAGTCGTAGTTAATTCTAGGATTTTAGATAAATTGCTTGCAATTTTCCTTTTCTTTTACATAATTATGTTAGTAAATTATTAGATGGGTTTAATATGCTTTATGGAGAGAATAGGACAAATACTAATGGTTACAGATATCAGAGAACTCTAGATGCACCGACACAAAAGTTATTTAAAGCTATTGATGATGAAAACCTAGAAGCTTTTAAACAAGCTTTGGAAGGAGATGCGGATGTTAATGCGTTTGATGAAGAAGGCATGACACCTTTGATGTCTATTGCTAGAGCTTGTGATGTCACTTATGGTAGACAACCCATGTTAGAAAAAATGGCTAAATTGCTTATACAAAATAGCAGTATCGATATTAACGCTCGAAGTAGGGAATATGTTTATGAGGAAAGGCAAAAGAAAGACAGCCAAGGTCATGTAGTTTTTCAATACCTTGGAAAAGAAATAGTACGTGATGGTTTTTCGGGTTCCAAGCGCTTTACACTAAGAAATGGACGGGGATCAATAAACGCTAGTAAATTCAAGTACATTGATAGTAATGAAATAGTAACGAAAGATGATAATGAACCTATATGGTTTACTACTGATCATTTTGTAGGATATCATGAAGAAAATATTGGTTTCAAGGTTTTGACAGAAAGCTATGACGGTGTAAAGGAGGAGGTAAGGACACCCTTAATACAAAAAAATACAGCCCTACATATTGCTTGCCAAGTTGGAGCTAGAGATATGGTAAAAATATTGCTCACGCACCCAAATGCAAGCACTAATGTCAGAAATTATAAATATAAAAGCCCTGAAAATTGTATTGAAAGAGGTTCCGGAGATGTAATAAAATTGGAGTTTAAAAAAGCACAGGAAGGAAAAGAATTATTAGATGCTCTTTCTAGCGGAAATATTTACCAAGCGAAAAGACTATTAAATCAAGAGCTTAACCCTAATTGCTGGAAAAGAACCTACAATGAAGAAATAGAAACACCGCTTAGCTTAATTATCGAATCGTGTTTACGAGGAATAACACAAGATAACGAAGAAGTATTGACTAAACTTTTAAAACATAAAGACCTAGATTTTAGTCAAATAAAGCCAATACAAGATATAGAGAAAAATCCATGGGTGAAGCAAATAATTGAACAAGCCATTAAAGAGCGATTAACCGGTACTATTAATAGAAAAGATCTAGATGATGTAAAAGAATTGGTAAAGGATAATTGCTTCATAAATCGTGCAATTGTTACTGCTGCATTGAGAAATGCTAGTGAGCCAACTGAGTCCATTAAAAATTATCTAAATGAAAAATTTCCTGCAAGTGTGGAACAACCTGTGGCAAATACGAATAATATACCAGCAGGTTTTGAGCGAGCTTTTCAAGAAGTTGTAATTGAGCTTGAAAAAATAAAAGCTCAACTTGCAGAAACAGAGCAAGAGCTGGATAGTGCAAAGCAAGAGAAATTAAGTCAGCAAGCAAGGATTAGCGCTCTTACTAATCAAGTAGCTCGACTGACTGAAGAAAGAGATAGGCTTTCATCAGAAAATAGACTGCTCCGTACTAAAAGTCTGAGTAATAAAAACGAAAAATCCTCGCAAGCAATTTCTCCTGGTAGAAAACTAAGCAACTACGCTTCTGCTGCTTTTGTGTTGTCTGGAGCGTTTGCTGTTGGTGCATGTTTAGCAGTTTTATACGATTATCCAGTAATAGGTGCTTGTCTTGCAGCAGTTGCACTTGTTCTTCTTTTAGTAGGATATTTTTTATACAAAGGAGATGAAAAAGACATAGGACCTGGTAGTGCCACAGATAATCCTCGAGTTACAAGGGTTTTGGCTTCTTCTCCAAACTTTGTTGGAAATTCTTATACATATTAAAAACATCTTGATAATTGAGGTGAGTGTAAACTTGAGTGGTCTCAAGACTCGAATGACCAAGCAGTTGTTGTATTGATCTTATATCAATATCTTCCTGAAGCAAATGAGTAGCAAAACTATGACGAAATGCATGTGGAGATAAGATTTCTGGCAGATTTAATATTCTCCTTATTTTCTGCAAACGATTAGCGACATAAGTTCTCCCCAATTTTTTTCCTCTTACTCCCAAAAAAAGATGTTGTGCTTCATCAAGGTAAGGACAGGCTTTTACATATTCTTGTATACATTTTTTTACTACCGGAAGAATGAATACCTGCCTTTGTTTATCTCCCTTACCTGTTACTATTAAACTTTCATTGTTAATATCACTAACCCTAAGGTTCAACGCTTCACTGATTCTTAAGCCTGTACCATATAGCAGGACGATAATTGCAATTTCTCTTTTTACCACCCAAGGTTCACCCAGGTCGGATAGTTTCATTTCTTTTAATAAAGCTTTTATATTAGATATTGAAAGTGCTTTGGGCAAAGTTCTTCTCTGAATTGGCCTTGATAAGGAAAATACAGCTTCATTGTCTATATTGTGGTTGTTTTTTATGTACTTGAAGAAATTTCTGATTACTGAGAGTGCTCGAGTGTTGGATCTTGCGTTTACACCTCTTGCGTAACGAGAGGTAAGCCAACTTCTTAACTCAGGTACGCTCAATTTTTCCAAAGTGCCGACATTTACTTCTTCACCAATGTGAGTGCTTAGGAAATTTATGAGGTCCTTCAAGTCCCTCATGTATGATTCCAAAGTGTTTGGTGAATAAGATCTGTTGCACCTCAGCCACTCATACCATTTTTCAATGATTGAACCGAGGTCCACAATTATTTTTTAAAGAAAGCATCGATGCACGCATCACGGAAAGCTTCGTTTATATCAGGATGAGAGTGACAAATTCTGTATATATCCTCTGCTGCTGCGCCGTATGCCATTGCAACTGCTGCTTCGTTGATTAGCGTATCAGCGTATGCCCCTATGATATGCACACCTAGTATTGTATCTGCTCTGTTACAAGTTAGCACTTTCACGAATCCTTCAGCATCATCAGTTATTTTTGCTCTGCCGTTTGCAGCAAATTGACACTTACCCACTTTGTATTCACGGCCAGCATTTTTGAGTTCTTCTTCGGTTTTACCAATCGAAGAAACCGCAGGGTGAGTGTAAATGACAGATGGTATGATTCCATAATCAACGTGAGGTACTTGCCCAGCGATTATCTCTGCAACTGCTACCCCTTCTTCCTCTGCTTTATGAGCAAGCATTGCTCCACCGATCACATCACCAATAGCAAATATTCCTTTCACATTAGTTTCATATCTGTTGTTAACTTGAACGAAACCGCGATTATCTTTTTCTATTTTTTCAAGACCATCAGTACATGGTTTGCGTCCTGCTGCCACCAATACCTTATCCGCCTCTATAGTGTTTGTTTGATTATCTTTTACAGAACAAACTTTCACACTCAAAGAGTTACTACTTTGTTTTATCTCCTCAACTTTAGTGCTAAGTAAAAATTTTATTCCTTGTTTTTGTAGACTAGAAAGTAGAGACTTACTTAATTCTCCATCCATTGCTGCAGCGATTCTGTCAAAAAATTCTACTACAGTGACTTCAGACCCTAGCCTCCTCCATACAGAAGACATTTCAAGCCCTATTGCCCCGGCTCCGATTACGACAAGTTTTTTTGGTACTTCAGTTAAAGATAGTGCACCGGTGGAAGAAATAATGTCTTTCTCATCGATATTAATTCCTGGCAAAGAAATAACGTCAGAACCGGTTGCAATTACTATATTTTTTGTCTTCAGCACCTTACCTTCAACTGAAACTTCAAGATTACCTTGGTCAAAAGAAGCAAGCCCATTGATTTTAGTGATTTTGTGAAGGTTAAACAGATATTCTATACCTTTTCCGAGTTCCTGAACTCTGGCGTCCTTATAACCTAGCATTTCTTTTAAATCGAAACTTGCATCCTTAATTTTTATGCCAAGCTTCGACAGATCATTTTTCGTGTGAGCATACTGATAGGAAGAATGAAGTAGTGCTTTGGAAGGTATGCACCCAACTCGCAAGCATGTACCACCAAAAATGCTATTTTTATCTATGCAGGCAACTTTCAATCCAAGTTTTGCAGCAGCGATAGCACACTTATAACCGCCTGGACCACCACCTATAACAATCAGATCATAATCAATCATAAAGAACAAACCTATTTTCTAAAGAATAAACACCATTTCCCTCAGTTGTTACATATATTTTATCGTGAGTAAACACTGGAGTGTGAAACACATTACCAGGTACTTTGACTACCTTTCCTGCACTTTCAGATCCAGGAAAAGCAAGCATTGAACCTTTATTGCTTGTCACCCACAGTGTATGGGCATGCACAATTGGAGCAAACAATTGCGTATTTTCTATTAAATCAGATGCCCAGACTGTTTCTCCATTTTTTATATCCAGGCCGATTATTTTATTATCTTCAGTTACTATAAAAATTCTTCCGCCTTCTTTTTGTTTCTCTGCAGGAATAAGAGGACTATAATATGACTCAATGTCTGATACACTTTTTACTTGCAGTGACTTTGACCATAAAATATTTCCTGATTTCACCTCAATGCCATAAATATAAGAATTATTTGTAGCTATTAAAGTATCGCCAAGCACTCTCGGTGTAGTAGTTACATCTGTGAGCTGTGTATCCAAAAGGTTTGTAGCCAATTTTTGGCTCCACAATTTTTTACCGTCTTCATTAAAAGCTATTAACTCACCATTTGAAAATGGCGCTATTATTTTATCGTTAGAAATTGCTGGCGATATGGAATATAAACCTCGAACCTCATTGATACCGTTTTGATAAGTCCAAACGGAGCTGCCATCTTTTATATCAAACACGTACAGATAATTATCAATAGTCAATACTGCCAATTTATTGTTTATTACTCCTGCTTTCCCTCTTACTGGAGCTCTCAATTCTTTTTCCCACTGAATCTCGCCGGTTTTTGCATCTATTGTGTGTAGAACGTTATCCACTATAAAGAAAACATTTCCTCCGTGACGCAATAGGCTCATGTTACCGATTTTTTTCCTATGTGAGAGGTGTAATTTCCAATTCATAGCCTTTGAGTTATCAATATCAAAGGAATATAAAGCGCCGTGCTTGTCTGGTAAAATAACGCTATTTTCTGTAAGCACTGGAGCTACATACCCTTGAGATAGTTTTTTATCCACTAGACTTATTCGCTCGCTTGCCATTGTATAGTTGCTACACAATAACATTATTATAATAATTATTACTTTCATTACTTAGTTGAGAACAAGATTTATTAATATACATACTAGAAATCTTAATCACAATGAAAATGTTCTTGTTGTACGTTGAAACATTGATTTATGAACAGAATATCACATTATTATGTAAAAAACTATACTCTTAGAGGTAATACACCTCATCCACTATGCAGCAACGTGCATAGCTGTATGAACATTGAGATATAAAAGTAATTTATACCAAGAAGAAAGATGTCATCCAAATAGCCTCTTTTCCTGTCATCCCAGTGCTTGACACTGGGATGGCTTTGTTGCATAGCAACTGAAAAAATCTTGTGGCTACTGACAAAATTCATTATAAATAGCCATTTAACTGTTGAAGAAAAAATATGCCACAAAAAATGAGAGTCAGTAACTGCCATGAATATAACAAATTTCTCCAAGAAAGAGGAAGCATTTTTTGTTATATCAATGACGCCATAGAAAATTGGTACGAGAATTGTCCAAAAATGCAGGGCGGCAACTATATTTATAGTGATAAAGTTGTGATTTTGGTGCATATAATCGTCAGTTTCTTTAGAATTGGTTTAAGACAAACAGTCGGGTTTATAAAAGGGTATTTGCAACAAATAGGAAGAGATTTGGCAGTTATCAGCTATTCACAAGCATCAAGAAGGTTTAAGAAACTTAATATTAAGATAAATGATTGCAGAATTGATAAAAATAATATGGAAGATATCGAAATTGCTATAGACAGTACAGGAATTAGTATATACAACAACACTCCTGGTCACAGCAAGGAAAATAGCACTGACAGAAAATATCGTGGCTATGAGCAAACGAGAAAATTGCACGTAATGTTGAATATAAACAACAAAAAAGCCATAGCTGTAAAATACAGTAACGGTGTCTACTCTGATCACTATGGAGCTTGTGATTTGCTAAAAGAAGTCGATTTTCAGTATGTCATAAAAGTACTATATGCAGATAGGGCATATGACAGAGAAAAGCTCTATAAGCTGTGTAATCAATATGGTATAAAAAAGAAAATTCCTCCGAAAAACAACGCAGCAGAGCATCCAAAGTTAGACTATATGGCTGAGAGAAATTCTGCAGTCAAGCTCATAAAGTCATATGATGAAGATGGTATAAAGAAGTGGAAAAAAGAGATGAGTTATGGAAAAAGATCTTATATAGAAAGTTTTTTCTCGCAACTGAAACAAACATTCGGGTTTAGTTTTAGGAATAAATCTGAGACAAATAGAGAGAAGGAACTACTTGTTAAATGCTATTTGCTCAATAAGTTCACTGATATTGGTATGGCTAAATTTGAGATAGCTTCATAAATTTATTGTGCGTTACCTACTATCCGAAGAGCGATGCAACAAAGCCCACGCACTGGGATGACAGCAGTCCTACGTCATACCGCGATTCATTCGCGGTATCTCTTAACATAGATCCCTTACTTAACCGTCATACCTTAACATAGATCCCGCTAACAAGCAGCGGGATGACGGTTGTCGTTTAGCTACAAACATTAAGAAATTTACCAAATAAAAAAAAGGCAAAAGAAGCCCCGTGGTTGGCTAATTACTTACATTATACTTTCAAGTATGGC
>NZ_LYUY01000005.1:0-26437 GCF_001675785.1 Wolbachia endosymbiont of Nomada ferruginata | reverse complement strand
AGGCTTTACGTCTGATGTCACACTAATACATTTGTGCTTATATATCTTGCCCTCTTCTCTTGCTTTTATTTTCTTTTCTGCAACTTCATTTTCAGGACAGTAACAGTGATATGCCCTACCCTTCTCAACTAAAAGGTTTGCTACTTCTTTATGCCGCTCTATTCTTTTTGATTGATATACTATTTCCCCATCACAGCTCACACCGAGCCATTTTAGCCCTTCTATAATTGCATCAATTGCTTCTTGCGTTGAACGTTTTCTGTCGGTGTCTTCAATCCTTAGCAAAAACCTGCCACCATGATGCTTTGCATAGAGCCAATTGAATAAAGCAGTACGAGCCCCTCCAATGTGCAAAAACCCTGTGGGTGATGGAGCGAATCTAGTGACTACGTCTGGCATGTTATTGTTACAGTAAAGTATAGGCTATGATACCCAAAATCCACGTTTGTAACAATGTGGAATTTATTTATTCTGAGAGATAAGATTTACTTGTTTTTCATAAAGTTATGTTGTATAATTTAGTGTTGGTTAAATATAGCGAGGTATGTTATGATTGGATCTGTAGATATAGAAAGCTTGCTCGAACAAGCTAATATAAGTTGGAGCCACACTGGTCCATCTGATAAAATAAAACTAATAGTGTGGGGAGACAATCTCTTGCATTTAGCTGCAAGAACAAAAAATATTGAAAGATTTTTGTTCATTTTCAAAAAAAGTATTGAAAGTGATGCTCGTTTATTAGAGTACAATGACGATCATGAAAATCCATTCCATATAGCGGCGAAGATGAGGATATTACCGGATGTAGTGAGAGGAATATTTGAGCATTTGGATTCTTCGGAAAAAGTAACAAAAGAAAAATCAGAAAATTTTAAAAGTTACATTAAAAATGCATTAGGCAATAGATGTGCGTTAGATAAATCTAAAAGGACTCCTCTTGATTGGGTTAGTAAGGATGTTAAGAAAGAAGTAAGAGAAATTGCAGGCATAAAAGACAGTCTTATATGTAATCAGAAGTTTCACCTGTGTTTATATATAGTAGGAGCTATAGCGTGCATTGCTGCTTTATGTTTGTCTTTATACTTTTTATTTTTAGTTTCTCAATCTCTTGCACTGGCTACGATGGCTGGGATAGTTTCTGGTGGGGCTGCGTATCTGTCAGGCAAAGTGTGTAGTGAGATACATAACTTGCATGACATGAGCACTCCAGTGGAAACTTTTAGTAGTACAGATCTTGCAAGGGTGGCTGTCTGATATATAACAAAAAGTTGCAGGCAATGATATAGAAATTTACTTTCTCAGCTTAAGAAAGTATACTTATACGATGACGGAAAAGAAGTACAGTAAGATTTTAATAGCAAACAGAGGAGAAATTGCCTGCAGGATTATCAGAACTGCTCGTAGGATGGGTATATCTTGTGTATGCATATATTCGGATGCAGATGTAAATTCTGTGCATGTAAGACAAGCAGATGAGTCAAGATATATCGGCCCTTCGCCATCTTGCCTCAGTTATTTAAACATTGAAAAAATATGTGAAGTAGCAGTTGAAACAGGTGCTGAGGCAGTTCATCCTGGCTATGGTTTTTTAGCAGAAAATCCAGATTTTCCACGTGCTTTGCAAAAACACAATATAGATTTCATAGGTCCCAGTGCAGAAACAATAGAAGTTACAGCCAACAAAATAACAGCAAAAGAAGCGGCAAGAAAAGCTGGAGTGAATGTAGTGCCAGGATATATGGGTAAGATCAGCGATGCTGCCCACGCAGCTCAAGTTGCTAAAGAGGTCGGTTTTCCCGTTATGCTCAAAGCTGCATCAGGCGGTGGTGGCAAAGGAATGCGAATTGTAAACTCCAAAAAAGAAATTGAACTAGCATTTACATCAGCCACAAATGAAGCAGAGAAAAGTTTTAAGGATGGCAGTATCTTTATAGAGAAATATATAGAGTTGCCAAGACATATTGAAATACAAATCATAGCAGATAAATATGGCAATATAGTTTGTCTTGGAGAAAGAGAATGCTCGATACAAAGGAATAATCAGAAAATAATAGAAGAAACGCCAAGTCCATTCATTAGTGAAGAAGTAAGACAAAAAATGTATGTTCAATGTGTTTCTCTGGCAAAGCAAGTTGGCTATTTTTCAGCAGGCACTGTTGAGTTTGTTGTAGATAAAGACCAAAACTTCTATTTTCTTGAGGTAAATACGAGATTGCAAGTTGAGCATCCAGTAACAGAATTTATAACTGGAATAGACATAGTAGAAGAAATGATTAGAACTTCCTGTGGAGAGAAATTGAGATTCAATCAGGATGATATTAAACTTACTGGTTCTGCAATAGAAAGTAGAATTTGCGCTGAAGACCCATCGAAGAAATTTTTCCCTTCCAGCGGAAGAATAAAATATTACGATAAACCGGGTGAAAATGATTATGTAAGAATAGATGATGGAGTTGCTGCAGGTTCAGAAATTAGCACGTTCTATGACTCAATGATTGCAAAAGTTATAACATATGGAAAAGATAGAGTAGAAGCGATCAGCAGAATGCAAAAAGCATTGTCTGAATGCTATATAGAAGGAGTAACAAATAATATAGAATTTCTAGAATCCATCTTCCATCACCCAAATTTTATCGCAGCAAAGCTCCACACGAGATTCATTCCAGACCATTACCCCAGTGGGTTTCACGGCGATTTTGTTACAGAGGAGTATATTAAAATATTTATTTTCACTGCGTTATATGTTCATTTGGAAAATGAAGAAAGGTACTATTACGAAGCAGTGAATAAAACATCTCAGGTGTCATTCCAGCGCGTGACTAGTAAAAAAGAAGGGGCACCAGTATCAGCTACTCGGATGGCAGGTGACCGTGCAAGAGATTTATTCATAGTGAATATAAATGACAATGAGTACTCCGTAAATGCAAAATACCAAGATAATATATTAATAACAGTATATAATCACAATAAATACTCCGTTATAGGCAAGTGGAAATCAAGTCATAAATTACTATATATTACAATTAATGATGATGCTGATATAACATTTAAAGTAGAAAAACAAGGCAGTAAATACTTCATAAGACATGCAGGCATGAAAGCTGAATGTTGTGTATTCAAATCTCATGTAGCTGAATTAAGTAAGTTAATGCTAAACAATAAAACAGAAGAGATTTCAGTAGATGCTGTAAAATCCCCAATATCTGGCTTATTAGTTAAATTACACGTAAATGTAGGAGATCAGATAGAAATAGGACAACCTTTATTTGTGGTGGAGGCAATGAAAATGGAAAATATCATATGTGCTGAAGCAGCAATGGTGATAAAAAATATTCCCGTTCAAGAAGGAAAAAATGTGCAGATTGGTGATGTAGTCTGCTTTCTTAAATAACACAAGAAGTACAAACTTGACCCAAACAAGATAAATGAAAACACTTGATGAGCTATGGCAATGGCTATTGGTATGTGTAACAAAAGAGTAACCACTCCTAAAATTATCTGAATGATCATGGAGAGCAGCATAATATATACCGGTTTTACGCTAGCATTTTTTACTGTGAGTATTACTACCAAAGTTAGTATTAGCAATGCCAGTGCTCGATGTATAAATTGCACTGTCGCTCTGTTCTCAAAGATATTCAGCCATATAGGCTGTAAGAAAAATAAATCTTCTGGAACGATTTGTCCGTCCATTAGTGGAAAGGTATTGTAAATCAAACCAGCATTTAATCCCGCAACAAATGCGCCGAAAATTATTTGTATTACAATTAGAATCAGAATAAGTATTGTGTAATATATACTACTGTTAGTAGATTGAAATCCTGTCATCCGAGTAGCTGACACACAACTGTACGAACGCTTACTTTTGAAAATAAATTGCACAGCAAATGGTGTCATGAAAGTAGCTGACACTGGAATCCAGCTTTTACTATGCAGCCACTTATTTAAAGTTAAGTTTTCTGGATCCCAGTGTCTGGGCACTGGGATGACATCTTTCTTGGTGAAAATTACTCTTATACTGCAATGTTCGTATAGTTGTGTACGTAACACTGGGATCCATATTTGGTAATCAAAAAATTGATATGACAATAATGCAAAGATAATTAATGCTAATAATAAGTGAAGTGCAAGCCTATAGTGGCTAACATGAGGTTCAGTTACTAAACCACTTTTAACCATATACCAACCAGCAAAAGCTTGTAAAGCTCCAAATAATAATGCCATAAATAGCCTTATTACTACCTTTTTAGATATTTTTCTTCTTAATGTGAAATATATAAATGGCAGGACAAAAACTAAACCTGTTAGTCTTGCAATTAATCTATGCACATACTCTATTAAGTATATAGCGCGAAACTCCTCCATACTCATACCATAGTTGAATGCTTTATACTCAGGTGTAGCTTCGTATTTTAATTTTTCTTGTAGCCAGTCTTGCTCATTCAGTGGTGGTAATGTTCCAGTAATAGGTTTCCACTCCGTGATTGACAATCCTGCTTTTGAAAGTCTGGTAAATCCACCAATCCCCACCATGAGAATTACCATAATACAGCAGAGAAAAAGCCAAATAGCTACAGGTTTTGCTTCCATAAACCATGCTGAGTTTTGTTCCATCGCTCAGGGTAAAGAATAAATTCCCATAAGGCAAGAAAAGCTGCAACACTATGTAGCAGACTATAGACCGGAAAAAATATCGATACTATATAAAAATAAAAAGGCATCTTTTGCTGTTTGACAGCTATTACCAAAAGAATCAGGTTAGTAACGTATACCACTACAAAGTAGTACAAAAATAATTCATTTAAAACTTTAGTTAATATCAATGAAAGCAGTAAAAATGGAGTAGTAAAAAATATAAAAGCTGCAGAGCCAACAAAAAGATTCAATAGCAAAATTCCCTTAAATCCAGTGTGTTTATAAAGTGACTTTATATTTTTTAAATGAACAATATAAGTTTGCATATAGCCTTTGATCCAGCGCGCTCTTTGCTTAATCCAAGCAAATACAGCAATTGGTGACTCTTCCAATGTTTCTGAGTCAATCATCCTGGTTTTATATCCCATTTGCGCAAGTCTCAAACCGAGGTCAGCATCTTCGGTAACACTGTAAGCATCCCAGAAAAACACTTTTTTTAGAATTTTTACTGAAAAATGATTACTGCTACCACCCAAAGGCATTGGCATGTTCATTTTTTGGAATCCAGGCAATAAGTATTGAAACCAGTTCATATACTCCAGAGAAAAGGATTTTGTGAGAAAATTATAATCACAATTATAGTAATTTAATTTCGCCTGTACACAGGCTAACTTATCGTCGCCCTTATTAAATTCAATCAGTGCTTTTTTTAACTGCAATGGGTCTGGTTTATCGTCCGCATCATATATTACTGCATACTTTCCTCTAGCAAAGCTCATAGCATAATTGCATGACTTGGCTTTTGTTCTAGGCAAAGAATGAGGCACTTTTATTACTTCAAAATACTGCAGTAAAGTGTACTTTTCTATAGCTGCTAGCGTTTCTTGGTCATCACTTTCTACCTGAAGCTTCACATCTAATTTTGATTTTGGATAATTCAAACTTTCAATGCTTTCGATCAATTGCTCTATCACTGCACTTTCTTTAAAAGCAGGCAATAAAATAGTATATATAGGAAAATCTTCTTCATTCAGCTTACTATAATCCACTTTTTGGTTGGAGGTTTCACATAAGCTAAAAACTGTAGCTATAAACTTGAATAAATAACTAGAACATCCGATTATAAATATCAACATCAAAGCAAAATATGTATATTTCTCTGTTAGTGTTAAAATTGAAGTTACAATAAAGAAAGAAGCAAAAAATATTGAGCTTAGTTTAATGCTTTTAGCTGAAAAATTAGGATTCTTGTAATATAAGTAGTTGCTTGCAAATTCTGAAATACCAAAGTGCGAGTTAAGAAGATTTAAAATCTGTTCGCTATCCACTTTTATTAATACATAGTCAATACCGTAATGAGCTTCGACCCAACGGTTGATATCTCGGCTTGTGTCTTCAACCATAAAAAAAGTAGTATTATTTAATTTTTGCCAAGGAATTATATTAAATTTATAGTAAAAAAGTTTCTCTGGCTCTTTGCACAAACTAGAATCAAACTTAATTTTTTCTACATTATCAGCTTGAAGTATAGGCAATTGTTGCATTGAACCTAATGCAATTTTTTATTTAAGTCACGTGAAAATGAAGATATGACCTCGCTACTACGCTTATCATCTTTACGTTCATGCATTATTTTTTTTACAGCATCAGCAGCTATATTCGCTGTGTTAGCCTGTAAATCTCCAAGAGCTTTTTCAACTTGGTCAGTGACTTTCTTCAAGTTAGAATGGGCATTGTCATCTAATGTCTGATCTAGCTGCTGTCTATTGTGCTTAATGATACTATTAGCTTTATCAAGTGCTTCATTCATCATTTTATTAACTTCTGCATCTAATTCTTTGTATTTTTTAGAAGATTTTTTGTAATACTCCAACATATCTTTCCTGAATTTTTCAGTTTCTTCACTTGAAAATTTGCTTTTGTTACGCTTATTGTTAAGCGCATTTTTTATCACTTTCTTTAGCAATTTATACGAAAGGACAAAACTTACCAAGAAGGCAAGACCGATAATCAGTGATGTAGACATAAAAACCCCTAAAATTCTTTGGACACCAAGTCAGCAATAAATTCCTCTTCAATTTCAGAATTAGTCAATTTAGTATAATAAATTAAAGCAATACTAGTAGCCATTTGTTTTAACTGATCAGTATATTCAGATTTAAATTCTGCCACTTTTTTTTCAATAAGCTTGCTCTTTTTTTTGTCTTCCTCTTCTAATATATTCTTAACATTAGCTCTCATTTCTTCTACCTGAGCAAGTGCATCATCTATGATTTTTTTTGCCTGTATTCTAGCTTGGGTTAAAGCTGCGTTATACTTGGTAATCTGATCTTCCGTAAGTCTTAAAAGATGAACAGAACTATTAAAAGAACCCAATACTTCTTTACTTCTAGTGCTTATTATTTCATCTAACTTTGGCAAAAATAAACAACTTACTACGAAAAAAAGTGAAGAGAAAAAAATTAAAAACCAAAAAACTTGAGAAAAGAAGGTTGAAACATCAAGCTGTGGCATCTGTTAAGCAGCAAATATTAATAACATTGCAAGTACAAACGCAAGCAATCCCATGATTTCAACCATGGCAGCACCAATATAAACATAACTTTTCATTTTACCTTCTGATTCAGGGTTTCTCGCAATCCCATTTAACATAGCAGAGAAGATATTAGCTATACCTAAACCAGCACCGAGCATTCCAAACACAGCTAAACCAATTGCTATAAATTTTAAAGCTACTAAATCCATATATTTACCCTTAACTATTTCTTTATAATATAATTGTAAAATATTCTACAAGGAAGTCAATTACTTTACTGCATCTGACAAATATACACATGTTAATATAGTAAATATATAAGCTTGTAAAATTGCAACAAATACTTCAAACCCTATCAATGCAATTATGAACAAAAACGGCGCAGGAGTGAGAAATATGTTCATATTTACAATAAACCCTGCTATCACTTTGATGATTGTATGACCAGCAATCATATTTGCTGCAAGCCTTATTGATAGGCTAATCGGTCTTACTAAATAAGCAAACAACTTAATAATAATTATTATAGGTGCAAGCCACGAAGGAGTTCCTTTTGGTAGCAATATGCGTAAAAATTCTACTCCCCTTTCTTTAAATCCAACAATCGTTATATAAATAAAAACCACCATCGATAAAGCAAAGGTGACTATCACATGACTTGTGACCGTGAAACTATAAGGAAGAACACCAACCAAATTACATGATAAAATGAAAATAAACACTGTAAATATCAATGGAATGTGCTGCAAGCCTTTGCTTCCAGTGTTATTTTCTATTATTGAAATAACAAAATCATATACATACTCAACTGCAGCTTGCAAATATCCTGGTATTACTGCCCCCTTCTTTATTCCAAAAAGCAAAAAGAGTATCACCAATATCACCGAAATCATCGTGAAAAGAGATGAATTGGTAAAGCTTACGTCATACCCAAATAACCTAGGTAACTCTATTATTGTATATACTTTAAACTGCTCCAGCGGATTTAATGCCATTTTAATCTGAATTATCAACAGTAAATAAAGTATGAATTTTATAGGACAAAGTCAAGAATTAAGATAGAGCTCTG
Organism: Wolbachia endosymbiont of Nomada ferruginata; assembly: GCF_001675785.1. Classification (NCBI taxonomy): domain Bacteria; kingdom Pseudomonadati; phylum Pseudomonadota; class Alphaproteobacteria; order Rickettsiales; family Anaplasmataceae; genus Wolbachia; species Wolbachia endosymbiont of Nomada ferruginata. The sequence continues at coordinate 18,197 of NZ_LYUY01000005.1, read as the reverse complement.
TGTTATTATAACATTGATACATTAACAAAATATGTAATTAGAGTGTTAATTACAGTCAGCTCTGTATTTTAAAATTTACTAATCTTATTAAATTATTCAATATCTTGACTTAACATTTTATTTTAATTATAATTTAATTTTTAATATGAGGCTTATTATGAATGAAATGGATTTTATTAATCTACCTTTAGATTTAGAACAGGAGCTTGGAGATGGGTACATCAAGCTAACGGATAGTGACTTTAATGGATATACTGATCACCACTCACAAAAAGGTGAAGTACTAGATGAAAGTCACAATGTGATAGGAAACTTCACTATTAATGATTACATCGGTACAGTCTGTGAAAATGACCATAAGTTTAATTTTCATCAGTCCAGGCAGATAACCCTAGAAGGTGACATAGAAAAAATTCTTTCTCTTTACAAGAAGATATAAAGTTACAAAAGCTTCTACATCGTTGCTTGTAATGCTCTAGTGTACAAACATTGCAATTTGTAGATAATTTGCGTAGTAGGTGGTGTCATTCCAGTGCTTGACACTGGAATCCAGTTTTTATTGTACAACCACCTGGTGTACTCATTTAAAATTAAGTTTTCTGGATCCAAGTAGTCAGGGCACTGGGATGACATCTTTCTTAGTTTCTTGTATCACAATGTTCGTACAGTTGTGCTTGTGATACAGAAGTTACCTTTTATTCCATTACAACAAGCTTTAAAAGCACTACATTTTATATTACAATAACTCTTTTATTTCTTTAAAGGTTCATGAAATTCACATTATCTTGGTTATTAGAACACTTAGAAACCAATGCTAGTTTAGAAGAAATTACCGATAAGTTAACTCACATAGGGTTGGAAGTAGAAGATGTGATCGACAATACCAAATTAGCTGGTCTTATTGTTGCAGAAGTATTAGAGGTGATACAGCATCCAAATGCTGATAAATTAAAATTATGTAAAGTAGATGACGGGAGTAAAATTCTACAAATAGTTTGCGGAGCAAACAATGTTAGAGAAGGTATGAAAACTGTGCTTGCATCTCTTGGTAGCACATTGCCAGAAAGTGATTTCACAATCAAGCCCACAAAAATACGAGGAGTGCTAAGTGAAGGGATGCTCTGCTCTGCTTCTGAACTTGCGCTGGTTCAAGAGGAAAGTGAAGGAATAATCGAGCTTTCCGATGATTATAAAGTAGGGGATAAATTTTTCAATTGTGACCCTGTAATTGATATAAATGTTACCCCAAACCGTGGAGATTGCTTAGGCATTTATGGAATAGCTCGCGACCTTGCTGCAACTGGAATTGGGACATTAAAGACTTTAAGCATTCCACAACTTACCAGCTCCATAAATTCACCAATCGATGTTGAAGTTACTGACGGGGAAAGTTTTATTAGTGGAATATACATCGCCAATGTAAAAAATCAAGAAAGCCCAAAATGGTTAAAAGATAGGCTGGAATCGATAGGAATGCGCTCCATTTCTGCAATAGTTGATATCACGAACTATATTATGATATCTTTCAGCCGCCCAATGCACGCGTATGATGCAAAAAAAATAGAAGGAGAGCTCACAGTACGCAAAGCAAACGACGGAGAAAAATTTGCTGGTTTAAACGGTAAAGAATACTTATTAAACAAAGACATGAGCGTTATTTCTGATGATAAAAATATTCATGGAGTTGCTGGAATTATAGGTGGTAAGTGCAGTGAATGTACTTTTGAAACTACCAATATTTTTTTGGAATTAGCTTTGCTCGATCCAATCTCTATTGCTAAATCCTCAAGGGAGCTGAGCATCTCCACAGACGCTAGTTACAGATTTGCACGTTCAGTTGATCCTGGATTTACTTTTGATGGACTCAACCTTGCAGCTAAAATGATTCTGGACTTATGTGGTGGAGAAACCTCAAGCGTAGTGTCTGCTGGCAGTTTAGATAGTGCTGACACCAAGGTGAGCTTTGATTATCAGGATGTGAACAAGTTTGGAAGTGTGTCTGTATCGCCTGATGAGGTGCTTGATATCTTAACGAAACTAGGGTTTAGTATTGATAAAAAAACCGAAGGCAATTGGAATGTACAAGTACCAAGCTGGAGACCGGACGTGACAATACCGGCTGACCTAATCGAAGAAGTAACAAGGATATACGGCTATGACAAAATAAAAGAAGAACCACTACCAAATAATGTTGAAGAAGTAGATAGTACATACGACAATTTGCGTATTTTGATGACAAACAGAGGGTTTCATGAAGTGCTAACCTGGTCGTTTATGAGTGAATCAACAGCTGAAAAATTTGGTTACTCGAATAAGTTATTTATCATCGATAATCCGTTTAACAATAACTTTAATATAATGAGACCAAGTATTATGCCAAATTTATTGCAAGTTACTGCTGATAATATTGCCCATGGAATATCTGATCTTGCAATCTTCGAAATCGGGCCGATTTACGATGGTGAAGCTCAGTCTAAACATGTCTTAAGTGGAATAAGAACAGGAAATAATTTACCGCGAAACCATTATAATACTGATAGGAAAGTAGATGTTTTTGACGCAAAGGCTGATTGCATAGCAGCTTTGGAGTTTTTTAACGTCAATTGCGATAATTTAACGATAGAGAGAGCAGAAAAAGAATATTATCATCCAGGAAAGTCAGGCACCTTATCTTTTAGAAGTAAAATAGTTGGTTATTTTGGAGAACTGCATCCAAGTATACTGGATTTTTTTGATATCAAACAAAAAGTTGTAGGCTTTGAGGTAATATTAGAAAATATCGGAAATTTACCTGTAAGTAGAAAGAAATTTATCGATTATAAATACCAAAGTGTAAAACGTGATTTCGCATTTATTGTAAATAAGGATGTGGAAGTAGGTAACATAATCAATGTGGTAAAAAAAAGCTCAGAGCTCATCACAGAAGTTTTAGTATTTGACGTACACCATGGAAATAATATAGAATCGAATAAGATGTCTATAGCATTGTCAGTTACTTTCTGCTCTCCAACTCACACTTTAACTGAAAAAGAGATCCAAAAAGAATCAAGTGCTATAGTTAATTTAGTATGTGAAAATACCGGAGGAACTTTGAGAACTTATCGTTGAGTCACAATCATAGTTTCCTGCCGTTGCTGTGTCACACTTACTTCATCCAATTTATTTCCAATATTGAATTCAATATCCTTGAAAAATCTATCCCACATTCCATGCAAATGCTCTTCTATTTTAGGCCACACATCATTTTTAAATGTTACCCCATCATCAGAAAATAAATCACCTAAAAAGGCTCCAACACCTTCATAATTTGACTGAAAACATTGAAGAAATGTCTCTCCTTCTTTATAAGTATTATGTGCCACATTTAACGCTTTTCTCTCTGTAGTCTCTTTATAAGCATTTGATGCTCCAATCTTTATTGCACCAAACATAACTTTACTCCAGTTCTTAACTTTCTGTATACAACCTTCACTATTTCCTGGTATATTATTTATTATATCTTTTGTCAAATTATCTATCAAAGGAGACAATAAACCTTGATAAAAGTACTTGATATTATTTTTTGTTTTTATCACAGGACTTTTTATGCATTTTTCTGCCAAATAGTATTCAAGTTCCGCTTCCTCTAACAACTTCTTAACTGCTTCTGTGTTAAAAGTTTCACGCTCGAACTCCTTCAGTAAATCACCCTCTATTATTGCAAACTTTATTTTTTCGCGAGATTCTAGTTCTTCTATATAATCATTTTTTGTTTCTTCATTTATCAACAATCCTTTTTCTTCTAATTCTAACTGTTTTAATGCTTTGAGAATTTCTTGGTTATTTTTCAAATGCTTCTCTATTAATTTTGTACTTGGATGCTGTTCTCCTTTCCTATTTCGCTCACCTTCTAAATATTTGTTTAAATCCTCATTTTCTTCTATTACTTTCCTTAACGATATAGGTTGCTCTAAGCATTCTGCAATTTCCGCTCGGTGCGCATTAATCCTCTGTACTAAATCCGGCTCCTTTTCCTCTAACAGTTTACATGAATCCTCTATACCCTTTGCTTGGCCTTTGAGTACATTTTGTATTTTGCATTTCGTTATTTCTAAATATATGTTTGCTACAAAAGCATTTACTTTATCTGAAGCTTCTTTTAAATTCTCACTCAAAGAACCTTTTATCTCCTTTTCTAAATCCCGAAACTGGTCTATTAAGCTGAGCATGCCTAATAGGCCTAACTCACCCTTGGCTTTTTTCATTACTGATTTTACTAGCCTTTGCTCAACTTCTTGATCATCATACTCGAACTTAAAAAGACCTTCTAACCTTCTTCTTAAAACATCACCTGCTAAATTATTCTTTTTTACATCTCCATATATTTCTTTCAATTTTTCATGTATCCTAATATATCTTTTTTGTCCTTCTTTTTTTAAAAGATCAATCTCTTCTTTAGCATTACCTAGAGCTGTCTCTGTTTCTCTACTATGTATATATTTATAAACATCAATAATTGTTCTCTTAGCTATCTTCCCTTCTTCTTTAAGCCGCTTCCATTCTGCTTTAAATATAGGAAGCTCACTATCATCTAAAACATCCGGTACTTTTGCTCCTGCTTTTTTCAGATCTCTTATTATCACTTCTTTCTCACCTGGTAATTCCTTACCTTGACTCTCTAATTCCTGTCTCACTAAAGAATTTTTTATCTCATCTTCCAGTGAAAAACCTTCTTTCCGTCTATCCAGATGAAACCTAACTGCTTGTATAAAGGCAACTTGATAGGCGTTGTATATTAAGTGAGTTGTCAACTTAAAATCTATGCTACTTACCACTTTTAACCTGAATTCGTCCAACAATTCCTTCAATTTATCATATGTAATCTCTTTCTTTTCTAGCTTTATCAGTTCTTCCATAGTCTTCGCAAATTCCTGAATAGAAGTTGCAAGCACATCCTTGATTTCATTGCGTAAGGGCTTAAGACCATTTTTTAAATTGATGTTAGTTGACAATTTCAGTACGATGCTATGCTCTGAATCCCGCGTCACATCAAACCACTTGTTATTTTCATTTTCATACAAATCTCTAAGCAATCGTTTAAATTGCGGTGGAAATTCTATTTCCATATCCCACGCAATATTTGGTCCAGTAACTTCCTTTTCATGAAAAGACACCTCAATATTTTGATGCTTATTAGAATACCGCCCCATACTTATTTTAAGAGCAGTAACTAAAGAGTGAGATAAATCTCTATTTAAAAGATAAAAAGTAGCCAAAGCAATTGTTGCAGGAACAACTAAGGCTACAAGTACAGCCATATTAACAAAAATTGCTATTGCAGCAAGAACACCATATGCCAATCTTTTTGCTGTACTTTCACTTACTTCACTTTTTTTTGTTTTATTCTCCTCTGAACTGATTTGTGTCTTATCATTTGTTTTTAATTTATTATATACGGCTAATCCTAACGCAGTGAAAACTATATAAGGAAACATTAAAACTGATAGAGCTAAATTTAATACTTTCTTCTCCGGGCAAGCTCGATTTACCTCTTTAAATATTCTACTTGATATATTATACCAAGAAGTAAAAAAATCAGAGTTATAATCTTTATAATGAAATATACTGAGTGGAACGTTAAAATTAGCTAACGGCTCTTGTTCTTCCACAGCATCAAAAAATTCTTCTTCCTCTTCTGAAGTAGCAAGACCTAAATTATTCCCTTCTTCTACATTAGAAACAGGTTCCTGTTCTTCCATAGCATCAAAAAACTCTTCTTCCTCCTCCAAAGTAGCAACAGATTCTACTTTACCTAAATCATCACTATTGTTATTCAAATCAACAACTTTTCCATAATCATCTGCAACAGCCTTATTCATATTATAACCTTACCTCAAGTAACCTAAGTATAGCATAAACAATGACAACTTTCAACTACTAATAATTTAACCTAATACCAACACTTAAATCCTGATATTCTTTAGAATAAAAGTTAGTTCCAATTTCTGTATTAATGTCCAAAGATAAGGTAAGGGTCTGCTCTTTTATATATTCAATCCACGTATTTATTGCTTCCTTAATTTTCTCATCTCCTGTTTTGATTATTACTCTGATTCTATCGGACATATGAAAATCAGCTTGTTTCCTGGTTTCCTGAATGAGCCTCACAACATCTCTTGCAAGCCCTTCTAGAATCAATTCATCATTTAAAGTGGTGTTCAGAATCACAATCCCTTTGTTGGTATCAAACACGGAGGAAAATTCACTGTTTGCTTTTAATAATAGTTCATATTCGCCTTTTTCTATGATGTAATTTTCTGACTCGTCCCCCAAAAATATGAGACCTCTTTCTGTCATTCCAGCGCGTGACGCTGGAATCTGCGTCTGGATCCCAGTGTCATTTACTCGGATGACACCGGATTCAACTTGTTTCCACTTTCCTTGTTTAACATATTGAACCAGTGTCTTAATCTTCTCCGGAACTCTCTTTCCAAGCATAGGGAAGTTGAGTTTTAACTCTAGTGATGCAATATCTTCAAGTCTGTTTACTAACTCCAGTTTTTTTACATTTACCTCATCTTTTATCATCTCTTGATATTCATCTTCAAGAAAACCGCAGGAAGACTGATGATAAATCCTCATACTGCCAAGTGGCTGCCTGATACGTATATTAAAAGTGTTTCTAATAGAGAGTGCAGAGTTGCACATCTCTCTCACCAAATCCATCTTGGCAATGAGCTGACTATCAAACTTCTCTAATTGTGGAAAATTAGCCAAATGAACAGATGTTTCTTCATACTTAAGCCCTTGCCATATAGTCTCTGTTATAAGTGGCAACAAAGGAGCTGCAGCACGAAGTATGTAATAAAAAACCGTATATAGAACATTATAAGCATCAGTTTTATCCTGATCCAAATCACTTTTCCAAAAACGCTCGCGACTGCGACGAATATACCAATTATTTAGCACTTCAAAAAAGTTCATTAAAATTTTGCAAGCCTCTTGGGAGTTATAGCTGTTCATAGAAGCTTGGATACTTTCTACAGCTTCAAAACATTTGGAAATCGTGTAGCGATCAATAGTACTTTGATAATCCTTACACACTTCAGCTTTAATTCCATCTGCATTTGCATACATAGTAAAAAAGTGATAACTGTTCCACATAGGTTTTATTACGTTTTTCAGAACATCTCGTATTGAGTTTCCTTCTTTATCGAGTAGCAAATTACCACCACAAACAATGGATCCAGAAAGCATAAGAAAACGCAGTGCATCAGAACCGTATCTATCAAAAACCTCCATTGGATCTGCATAGTTATTCAAACGTTTGGACAATTTTTGCCCTTTTACATCCAAAACAACACCGTGGCATATGCAGTTCTTAAATGGTTCCCTATCAAACAAAGCAGTGGACAATACAAAGAGCGTATAAAACCACCCCCTGGTTTGCGCTATGTATTCAGTGATAAAATCCGCAGATTCAAACCACTCCTTATTTTCAAACGGATAGTGGACTTGCGCAAATGGCATCGAGCCAGATTCAAACCAGCAGTCAAACACGTCAGGTACACGGCGCATAACTGATTTTCCTGTTGGATCATCAGGATTTGGTCTTGTTAAAGTATCGATAAATGGTCTGTGCAAGTCGTCTATTTTAACATTAAAATCTCTCTCCAGTTCTTCTATTGAACCATATACATCTACTCTTGGATATCTCGCATCGTCTGATTTCCATACAGGGATTGGCGTACCCCAGAATCGATTGCGTGAAATTGACCAGTCGTGTGCCCCTTCAAGCCATTTTCCAAATTGACCATCTCTAATGTGGTTTGGTATCCAATTAACTCTCTTATTTAGCTCTACCATTCTGCTTTTGAATTTTGTAACAGCAACATACCAAGAAGGCATAGTGCGATAGATCAAAGGAGTGTCAGTTCTCCAGCAGTGTGGATAATTGTGAATATATTGCTCAGTTTTGAACCAGTTTCCTTGTTCTTTCAATTTTTTTATTACTGTATCATTGGTATCAAAAACATGAACTCCCGCTAAATCCGAAACTTCAGCAGTAAATTTTCCACTGTTATCAATTGGACAAATAACTGGAATATCATGGCTTTGGCAAAGGTAAAAATCTTCCTCACCAAATCCAGGAGCAGTGTGCACAACGCCAGTACCATCTTCTTCCGTCACATAATCAGCAATAAAAACGCGAAATGCATTTTTTGTGTCTTTAAAATAGTCAAACAGTGGTTTGTAAGAAAGACCTGCAAGATCATTCGCTTTAAGTTTTATATTGCAGTTTTCATATGGAATATTGCTTTGTTCAGAGTGGCTGATAAATTTCTCTAAGTAGCTTTCAGCAAAAATGTATATTTCACCATTCATTGAACTTCCTTCACTACTCCCTGTCATCCCAGTGCCCAGACACTGGGATCCAGAAATAGATTCCAGCGTCACGCGCTGGAATGACATCAAAGGGTGGACTGACACTGCACAATACTTAATATCTTTTCCTATTGCTAAAGCCAAGTTGCTCGGCAACGTCCAAGGAGTTGTAGTCCAAGCAAGTAATTTACACTTTCGTTTAACACTTTTAAATTGCTGTGGGTTTTCTAAAAGCTCAAATGCAACAGTTACAGCTTTGCTAACTTTTTCTCTATACGCGTTATCAAGCCTTGTTTCGAAATTAGATAATGGAGTTTCGCATGCCCAGCTATATGGTACAACGCGCACTGATTCATACACCAGACCCTTATCATAAAGCTGCTTGAATGCCCACATGACCGACTCCATGAATGATTTATCCATAGTCTTATAGTCATTGTGAAAGTCTACCCACCTTGCTTGCCTATTTACATACTTCTCCCACTCTGATGAAAATTTCATCACAGAAGTACGGCAATGATCGTTAAATTTATCTATACCAAACTTCTCTATCTCAGTTCTACCAGATATTCCAAGTTCCTTTTCTGCTCCCATCTCAGCCGGCAATCCATGGTAATCCCAGCCAAATCTACGTTCAACCCTTTTTTGAAGCATAGTTTGATATCTTGCAAATGCGTCTTTGATGAAACCAGTGAGTAAATGTCCATAATGCGGAAGTCCATTTGCAAACGGAGGCCCATCGTAAAAGACAAAACAATTATCCTTGGAACGTTCTTCAACTGACCGCTCAAAAACTTTGTTTTCCTGCCAAAATTTTATGATTTCCTTTTCTAACGATGAAAAATCAGGACTACTTACTGTATCAGGATAATGCTTTGACTTCATGTTCGCTATGTAAAACTAAAGAATATAGGGCTTTCTGAAAAATTACAAATTCAAAAATATTTCCGTAGCTCACACCCCAACAAACTATTCTGCCGAGCTTCCAATACCTTTTTTTAAGTTTTACTTGCAGTTTTTATTGTTTTACTTAACATTAACCCAAGCTTTAGGGGTATTTTATGGATCAGAAGACAGATAAGTTTCCACAATTTTTAAAAATGTTGTGCTTTGTTGAAATGTGGGAACGTTTCTCTTACTATGGAATGAGGGCACTTTTGGTCCTATTTTTGACTTCTCACTTAGGTTTCACTGATGAGAGGGCCTTTACTATTTACTCATTATTTGCTGCAACAGGTTATGCTATACCAATACTTGGAGGTTTTTTAGCTGATAAGTTGATGGGGTTCCGCAACATGGTGTTGCTTGGAGGGATAGTGATGATAGCAGGTCATGCTTGCATGTCATTGGTTAAGTTTGAACCAGGTTTATTATATTTAGGTTTATCTCTAATAGCCATAGGTACTGGTATGTTTAAAGGGAACGTAACTAACTTACTTAGTTCATGCTATGGCAAAGACGATCCTGAACGTAGCAGAGGCTTTACTTTATTTTACGTAGGCGTGAATATTGGAGCAATATTGGCTTCTATTTCATGTGGTTATGTAGCCCACTTGTTTGGCTGGCACTACGGCTTTGGTTTAGCTGGTATTGGGATGTCTATAGGGCTAATCTTTTTTCTCAAATTTCAGAATCTTTTAGGAGATAGCGGCCTTTCTCCTTATCCAGAGCTTATGAATAAGCGCATATTAGGGATTAAAATTTCTGGTATAGTATTGATAGGAAGCTTTCTGTCATCATCAATAATTGCTAAAATGCTTATACATAGTGAATTTTTTACTAATATGCTCATATTTGTTGGAATAACAGCTCTGGGCATATTTACTTATATAATATCTAAATTATCAGCAGAACAAAGACGAAAATTAGTGGCATTATCTATTCTTGTGGTATTTTTCTTGTGTTTTTTTGCTTTAGAAATGCAGCTTGGCTCTTTGGTTAACTTATTCACCGAAAGAAACGTTATTAACAATGTATTAGGTATAACAATTCCAGCTTCAGTTTCTCAAGCCATAAATCCTTTGTCAATTATAATATTTGGCTTTCTTTTTGGAACATACATGAAGTTTAAGCAAAAATATGCAACTTCCATGTTTACCCTTGGCCTTCTGACAATGGCTATGTGTTTTTTCACACTGTACATAGGATGTTTAAACTCTAACATTGAAGGTAAAGTAGAATACTTATATTTAATAATTGCTATCTCCTTTATGGGACTGGGAGAATTATGTATTGCTCCATTAGTCCAAGAACAAGCAACTACACTAGCCCCCAAAAACCTTAGAGGAGTAGTGATGGGTATAGTAATGCTGTCATTAGCGTTTTCTAACCTAGCCGGAGTTGCAATATCAAAATTTATGTCAGTTCCTTCAGTAAATGGTAAAATAAATTATTTAGAATCTTTAGAAATATATAAAGAGGGTTTTTTAAAGGTGGGAATATTTAATTTAATGCTCGTTATTGTATTTTTATTCTTCTTCAATTTTATACATAAAGTTGTTACTAACTCATCTTGTACAAAAAATTGATATAGGTAAGCTCAAATTTGTAGGTTTAAGGTACCCGTTCAGCAGAGGTAGCAATTAAACTTTGTAACTTTTGAAAAAGATTATGATTGCATTTTTTCAATGCTCTTTGCTTAAGACTTATATTTAACGCTGCTTAAAATCAGTGAAATGCACACCCCAGCAAACTACTCTGCCGAGCTTCCAACACTTTCACATTTACTATTTTGTCCCTGTATTTATCTTCAGGGTCATCAATGCACACTGATTGCATATATGGGCTTTTACCAATAATTTGGTTTTGGTGTTTACCTTTTTTATCGCTAAATAGAACAGGTATAGTTTTGCCTACCATACTCTGGTTAAACTCAAGTTGTTGCTTACTAATTAATTTCTGTAAACGAAGAAGGCGCTCTGTTTTAACCTCTTCTGGTACTTGATCTTTTCTTTCCGCTCCCGGTGTGCCTGGTCTTGGGCTGTATTTAAAACTATAAGCCTGAGCATATCTAACTTTTTCTACTAATTTCATAGTTTCTTCAAAATCTTTTTCGGTTTCTCCAGGAAAACCAACAATAAAATCAGAAGAAAATTCGATTTCAGGTTTCAATTTGCGAAATCTGTCTATTATTTCCAAATACTCCTCTGCAGTGTGTTTCCTGTTCATCGCGTGCAATATTTTATTCGAACCAGACTGCACAGGCAGGTGAACAAACGGTATGAGCTTTGGCTCTTCCGCATGTGCCAAGTAGAGAGATTCATGCATATCTCTTGGATGAGAAGTTGTATAACGAATCCTCTCTAGCTTTTCAATTTTAGCAATATGACTAATTAATTTTCCTAAATCCCACACTTCCCCTTCGCACTCCCCATGGTAAGCATTGACGTTCTGACCAAGCAAATTGATCTCATTTGCCCCATTTGCAACTAATTTCAATGCTTCACGAAATATTTCATTTACTGGCCGTGAATACTCAGCTCCACGAGTATAGGGCACTACACAAAACGTACAAAATTTATCACAACCCTCTTGTATGGCAAGAAATGCAGAAGACCCCTGGCTATTGCCATAGCATTCATCTGGCAATTTATCAAACTTTGCAACTTCAGGAAAATCAGTGTTTATTACATGACCTTTACTTCTGCTTGCTTTGACTATCAGCTCCGGTAAGGTAGCGATACTCTGCGGACCAACAACAATATCAACAAAAGGAGCCCTTCTGAACACTTCTTCTCCCTCTGCTTGCGCTACACACCCAGCCACCACTATAGTCATTTCTTTTCGTAACGAATGAATCTTCCCAAGCTCTGAGTAAAGTTTTTCTGCTGCCTTCTCTCTAATGTGACAAGTATTCAGTATCACTAAATCGGCTTTCCCTGCATCACTAACAACGTTGAACCCCAAAGGTTTAATTACATTTTCCATTAAAACGGAGTCATAAACGTTCATCTGACAGCCGTAAGTTTTAATATATAGGCCTTTCATATTTGGTATGTCTTTTTCAAAATTTCTTCACCCTACACGTAAATGTCTAACAGACCAGCGCGTGACGCTAGTGAACTTGCTAGCACAATAGATTTTGACAAAATTATACGAAAAACTGGATCCCAGTGTCAAGCACTGGGATGACAAGTTCTCGGCAACCCCTATGTCATACCATCACGGTATCTCTAGATCCCGCTAACAAGTAGCGGGATGACGGTTGTCAGGGTGTCATGAAAGTAGCTAACACTGGCTTCCATCCAAGAGGGCAGTGCCCTCTTCTTGTCATCCCAGTGCTTGACACTGGGATCCAGGAAAAAGAATGGTGTCATCCGAGTAGCTTGACACTGGCATCCAGGAAACTTAATTGCAAGTAATGCATTGAGTTTGGTGAGTATGGGTTTTGCGTTATAGAATGAAGCACTTTTGGTGAATTTGTAAAGAAAGCTGGATCCCAGTGTCAAGCACTGGGATGACAAGAAAGGGAGCACTGGAATTTTTATTTCAGTATTGTACATTAGCCATGCATCTGAACAGATACGAGCTTTCTGCTTTTTTTGGGTAAGGTCAGTCAAAAAGGTTTTACAACAACCATAATAACTATAACTATTATCAATACTGTAACTGCTTCATTTAAAACGCGAAAATAAATATGTGACTTCTTATTCGAACCCATTGCAAAATTTTTCCTATATTTTGCAAGTAGCATATGAATAATTAACATCAAAAGTATTGCAAATGCTTTTACATGAAACCATCCTTCACGATATGCTTCCCTAATAACCATTAGTGTAATTCCAAGACCAAGTGAGAAAAGCATTGCAGGGTTTATGATATATCTAAGTAGCCTCTTTTCCATTGTTTGAAGCAAGCTATCATTTTCCGATCCCGGTTTTACAGTTGCATGGTAGACATAAAGCCTGGGTAAATAAAGCATACCTGCCATCCACATGATAACAGAGATAACGTGAAAAGCCTCAAGCCAATGGTAATAGTTCATTAGCAAAAATTTAAAATTCCTGGTATTGTGTTAGTTTAATGAAAAAGAAATCGATATGAAAGCAGAAAATTTCACTAAAGAACAGATAATTGGATTCTACAGGAAAATGCTACTCATACGCAGATTTGAGGAAAAAGCAGGACAATTATATGGGATGGGATTAATAGGCGGGTTCTGTCACCTATCAATAGGACAAGAAGCAGTTGCAGTTGGAACTCAAGCTGCATCAAAATTAGGTGACGCTTTTATCACAAGTTATAGAGACCATGGCTTAATGCTCGCATGTGATTCTGATCCAAATGTTGTAATGGCAGAGCTTACCGGCAAAGAAACAGGATGCTCGAAAGGTAAAGGTGGTTCGATGCACGTATTTGACGTTGAAAAAAAATTCTTCGGCGGGCATGGAATAGTGGGAGCACAAGTTCCAATTGGCACAGGAATAGCATTTGCTAATAAATATAAGAAAAAAGATAATGTGGTATTTACATATTTTGGCGACGGTGCTGCAAATCAAGGACAAGTATATGAATCGTTTAATATGGCATCTTTGTGGGAGTTGCCTGTGGTTTACATCATAGAAAATAATGAATACGCAATGGGAACCTCCGTGCAAAGGTCAACTTTAGTAACAGAGTTATATAAAAGAGGAGAAAGTTTTGGTATTCCTGGAAAACAAGTTGATGGAATGGATTTTTTCTCTGTTTATGAGGCTACAAGCGAAGCAGCGGAACACACACGCAGCGGAAAAGGGCCTATCCTGCTTGAAATGAAGACATATCGATATCGCGGTCACTCAATGTCAGATCCTGCTACTTATCGCTTAAAAGAAGAAGTTGAAGATATGAAGCAAAATCATGACCCTATAAGCACTTTAAAGAAATACATGACAGATAATAAAATGGCTTCAGAAGAAGAGTGCAAAGTAATTGATAAGGAAATACGTGATTTAGTAAAAAAGTCGGAAGATTTTGCCAAAAATAGTAAAGAACCAAGCGTTGATGAGCTGTATACTGATATTTATAAATTTGTTAGCTAATTTTTTTATCCAGAACTGTACAAACATTGTATAGTAAACGATGTCATCCAAATAGCTCCTTCTCCCGTCATCCAAGTGCCCTCCTTTTTTTGTCATCCCAGTGCTCTAACTACTTGGATCCAGCTGAGTTGGTGAGTATAAAAGTATAGCTAACGCAAGCTCTACATCATGCCGCCGCGAACCGTCATACCGCGATTCATTCGCGGTATCTCTAGATCCCGCTAACAAGCAGCGGGATGACGGTTGTCAGGCTAGCTGTCATCTCAGTAGTCTCCTTCTCCTGTCATCCGAGTAGCTGACACTGGTTCCTTTATGACGGCAGTAGCCCCTTCGGTGTCATTCCAGTGCTTGACACTGGAATGACACCAATAATTGACATTTCACTAGATATTCATTATAAAGAATGGAATGCTACAAAGTATAAAAACCATATTAATAGAAGACGATAACGTTAGGCTGGATAGGTACATCAGAAGAATCTTTCCTGATTTAAAGCAATCTGTAATTGAAAAATCTTTAAGGAAAGGATTAATCAAAGTTGATGATTGCAAAGCAAAGTCCAGTGATAGAGTAAATTCTGGGCAAACTATAACGCTGAAGCACTTGAATTATATTGAAAACGCTAATTCTGATCGCAAATATAATGAAAAGTTAGTGAATCTACTAAGAGAGAACATATTATATGAAGACGAATATATACTAGCTATAAACAAACCCGCAGGGGTCATCGTTCAAGGTGGCGTAAAAGTAAAGATTAGCATGAGTGATTTGCTTGACCAAATAAGAGAGGGAGAAACATTTAAAATTGTCCATAGGCTAGATAGAGATACGAGTGGAGTGATAATATTCGCACGCAACGCTAATGTTGCCAGATACCTTATGGAAGAATTTAAAGGACGAAGAGTAAAAAAAACTTATTTAGCATTAACTTCTGGCATACCGAGCAAGGATAGTGGAACAATAGACTATCCATTGGTGAAAAAATATGTTTCAGGTCAAGAAAAAGTGGTCGTTGATGAAAATTCACCTCAGAATGCCACTACGCATTTTTCAATTATAGCAAAATCCAAACACAATGTTGCTTATTTAAAATTACAACCAATTACCGGCAGAACCCATCAGTTACGTGCACATTTAGCTCATATAAATTGCCCTATTCTTGGTGACGGTAAATATGGTGGTAAAAAAGCTTTTATTGATGGGATAGCAAATAAAATTCACCTTCATTCGCATTCTTTATCTTTAAAACTGCCAAACAATAAAGAAATCACTATCACCGCTCCTATCACTAAACACATCGAAAAATCCATTGAAGCGCTATTTTTCGACTGAAACGATTTCACCAATCAACTTTTCTGTCTTTGGCTTTAATTTGAAGCACAGATATTAGGCTAATTAATGCGCAGGCAGTAAGATAAATGCCTGCTGCAAGTTTTGTTTCGGTTTTTTCTATAAGCCACATGCATATGGATGGAGAAAGGCCACCAAATATTCCTGCAGATATGTTATGTGCGAGGCTAAAGCCCGTGCACCTAACTTTCGTTGGAAATAACTTGCAAGCAAGAGAATTATATATTCCAAAAGATGCACTTATTGGTATGGTTATTAGCCAATAAGTGGGCGTTATAACATAGTGGTTATCATAGGACAGTAGCGAAAATGCCGGTAAGCTAGCGCAAGCTAATACTATTAGTACAGGAACCATCACGTTTTTCCTCCCAACTTTATCAGATAACGTTGCGAACAACACTGCAGATGTTCCAAATATAATTTCGCTTATAATTCTTACTACATTTTTAATATCGATGCCTGACAGGGTAAATTCTTTTACAGATATGTTGTAAAACATGATTGCTGAATAAACGATTGCATTTTGAGCAATACCAAGTCCAATTGCTATCACAAATGCTTTTTTATAGTCCCTGATTAACTCTAAAAATGGAGAATTAGATAAGCTTTTATTTTGATCGTGCACTTTATATGCTAAGCTCTCTTCCATTATATATCTTGTTAAAAAGCCTATTATGCCCATAATGAAGCAGAAATAGAAGGGCAACCTCCAGCCCCAAATTTCATAATTTTCACCTGTAAACTTTTTGCAAACAGCTATCATTACAAAGCATGTAATAGAACCAAGAGCACCACTAAAAGCTTTCATGCTACCTAAAAAGCCTAGATTTTTTTTATCGCTTGAATGCTCTATTAAAAAAGCTGAATTGATACTTGTTTCTCCACCTGCTGCCATTCCTTGTGTTATTCTACAAAGCAGAAGCAGTATAGGAGAAAATATTCCTATTTCTTTAAAGCTTGGTATAATCGCAATTGCAGTAGATGATATCGAAGCTAATATTACGGAAGTCAGCAAAATTTTCCTTCTGCCGTATTTATCTCCAATGTAACCAAAAATAAATGCACCAAGTGGTCTAAATCCAAATCCAATTGCAAAACTACCAAGAAATTTGATTGTGTTTAAATAATCGCTTTCTGAAGGAAAAAAAACATTGCTTATTATATGTGTTAAAACTCCAAATAGAGTTAATTCATACCATATAATCATGTTGCAGATTATGCCCGATAGTATTGCCTTTTGGATGTTAGTCATAATCTTTCGATTTAACATAACCTAATATATCATTAACCGGTGCTCCTTGCTATAAGATTTTTCACTCAATGATCTGCAAAGACAACTCACGTAAATGCTTATCCTCCACCTTGGAAGGAGCACCCATTAGAACATCTTCACCTTGCTGGTTCATAGGAAAACAGATTACTTCACGAATATTTGGCTCATCAGCAAGCAGCATAACTATTCTATCAACTCCTGGTGCTATTCCACCATGAGGAGGAACACCAAATCTGAATGCACGTACAAGTGCACCGAATCTTGTATCAACTTCTCCCCGGCTATAACCTGCAATGGCAAAAGCTTTATACATGATATCCAGTTTGTTATTACGAATCGCCCCACTTGACAGTTCTATTCCATTGCAAACAAGATCATATTGGTAAGCAAGGATATCCAGTGGATTTTTGTCCTCTAAATCTTTCAGACCACCGTGTGGCATGGAGAATGGGTTATGAAAGAAATCGATTTTTTTACTTTTATCGTCATATACAAAATATGGAAAATCAATGATCCAACAAAACTTGAAGATATTATCATCTATAAGACTGAGTTCTGACCCTAAAAGAGTGCGTACTTTTCCTGCAATGTTTGCCGCCTCATTCTCTTTGTCAGAAGCAAAAAATACACTATCTCCTGGCTCTATGTTTGTTGCTTCTCTTATGTGGTTTAGCCTATTTTCATCAAGAAATTTAGCAATTGGGCCTTTCGCAGTTCCATCTTTATCAAACGTTATATATCCGAGACCCTTAGCACCGAATTCTTTTTGCGCATGTTCTATCTTTTTATCAAAGAAGCTGCGTGGTTCCTCTGCTGTTTTAGGTGCAGGGATGGCTCTCACTACCATACCACGCTCAATATTGCTTTTGAAAATATTGAACCCTGAATCACGGAAAATTTCTGTAACATCGCTGATTAATAGTGGATTACGCAAATCTGGCTTGTCAGAACCATACTTAAGCATTGCCTCTTTGTATGTAATGCGTGGAAAATCTTTATCGACAGACTTGCGAGAAAATTTGGCGAACACTTTATATAAAGCAGATTCAATAACGTCAAATATGTCCTCTTGAGTCACAAAAGACATTTCAAGGTCTAGCTGGTAAAATTCCCCAGGAGAGCGGTCAGCCCTTGCATCTTCATCACGAAAACACGGTGCGATTTGGAAATATTTATCAAACCCTGAGACC